>JAYTVG010000626.1:0-4473 GCA_043744135.1 Deltaproteobacteria bacterium
TCGGCGAGGGCCTTGCGATGGGGTTCATCTTGTTGATGACGGTGTCGAACTTCGGCGTCGCCGGCGGCATGGGCGTCATCGCGCAATGCATGCTGCTGACGTCGGCGGCCGCGGGCGGCATGTTGTTGTACGTGTGGTTTTCCAAAGGCACGTTTTCGTGGCTCAAGGCCGGCTTGTCGGTGCTGTCGATCCCGATGATCGTGCTGATGGTGCTGCAGGTGGTGTGGCCCATCGGCGGCGTGTTTGGCCTCGTGCTGTGCGCTGGTTTTGTCGTCGTGAGCGCGGGTGGGCTGCTGTATCGCCTTAACTACGTCGTGCACGAGCTCAACACCGACCAACACATCGAGGGCGCTTACGAAATCACCATGGGCATCCTCGTGCTGTTTTGGAATCTGCTCTCGCTGCTCAGCCGTTTTCGTCGTTAGCGAGAAGCGCGCAACAAGCATGCAAGCGGCGGGGACGCAACTGGTATCCCTTGAGGCCCTGTTGAACTGAGAGGAGGGGACCATGACTGCAACCGAAAAAGAGCCAGCGAGGCGCCCCTTCGCCGACGTCTACGAGCGACTCCGCGAACTTGCTCTGACCAAGCCGCATCTGCGTAACGTGGTCCTGCCGTCGTGGTGGGACGACGACGCTGCCGCCACGCCTGCTGGCCGGACCGAAGGCCTGCTGATCCTCTCACGCCACCTCGGCCTCGACCTTGGCGCTTTGCGAGACGGGACAAAGACCCTCCAGCCGACGACCAACGGCAACGTCCGCTTCAAGAAGCGCTCCGACGCTAGCGATGACGACCTCGTCCTCGCGGAGCGCTTGGCCCACCAGGTGGGCCGGCACGCCGCGCTTGGCGTCAGGTCAGGCGCGACGCTCCCGACAACTGCGAAGGCTGTCCGGGACGCGGTCCTCGACGACGAGAGCGTCGAATGGGTCAACCTCGCGAGCCTTGTGAAGTTCTGCTGGAGCCACGGCGTCGGCGTCCTGCATGTCTCACGCTTTCCGACCGGTGCCAAAAAGATGGAGGGGATGGCGATGAAGGCGGGCGAGACGCCGATCATCATCCTGACGTCGAAACGAAAGCCTACGGGCTGGCTTCTCTTCGACCTTGCTCACGAGCTTGGTCATCTCTGCCTCGGTCACGTCGGCGCGAACGGCTCGGTTGTCGACGAGGTCGTCGACCACGGTTCCACCGACCAGGAGGAGGGCGAAGCCAACGCGTTTGCTGTTGAGTTGCTCACCGGTGGGCCCAAGACGCGTGTGGTTGCCCCCGACAGGTGGCCCAACGCCGAAGACCTCGCGAAACAGGCGCTCGCCGTGGCGAAGCGAACGCAGACCGATCCGACCCACATCGTCCTAAACTACGCACACACGATGAGCACGGCCGGTGACCAGTTTTGGGGAGTCGCGAACGCAGCCCTGAAGCATCTGGAGCCGTTTGCCGACGCGCCGACCTTGGTGCGCGAGGCCCTCGCCGCCAACCTTGACTGGTCTGCGCTCCCCGGTGACGCCAGCGAGTTCGTGGCTCGTGTGACGAAGGCCGGCCGCGATACAGCATGAGGCTCTACGTCGACAACGACATCGTTCACAAGCTCGCGGCCTTCGGGCTTTTCGATGCGGTGCTCGTGAGCCTCGGTGCGACGCGGGCTGATGTGTTCGTCTTGGGGACCGCGCGCTTCAAGTTCTTCGTCAACAAGCCCGCCAAAGGGATCCAGCGCTACGGCGAGGACACGCACCGGAAGATCTGCGACATCATTGATGGCGTGAATTCATTGTCGCAAGAACCGGACGTCGCCGGGCTTGATTCATTGACCAACGTCGTGGGTATCGACGCTGGCGAAGTGGTCCTCTTCGCCGTTGCCGCAGCAGACCCCGATGGCTTGCTTTTGACCGGGGACAAGAAGGCTCTGCGGGCTTTCGCGACTTCGGGGGCGACGGAGATGCTGCAGCGGCTCAAGGGCCGTGTCATCTGCCTTGAACAGCTTCTCCTTCAGGTCGTCGAGTCCCAAACGTTTGACGTCGTGCGCGATGCAGTTGCGCCACAACGAAATGTCGACGGCGCAACCAAGACGATCTTCGCGAACGGGACCATGACCGAAGAGGCGCACGCGATGGAGGGGCTCACGAGTTTCCTAGGCGCGCTCCAACAAGAAACCGGTCATTTGTTGCTTGCGGACTAGCCGCTGGGCAAAGAAAAACCCCTGACGAGTCAGGGGTTTTTGATGGTGGAGCTGGACGGGATCGAACCGACGACCTCAAGCTTGCAAAGCTCGCGCTCTCCCAACTGAGCTACAACCCCGCCGACGACGCTAGCGAATTGTTTCGTTCCCGTCAGCATCTAAACGCATGTCCGGCGTCGGCTTTGCAGCATCGTCGTGTGTGCTGGCGTCTTTGCCCGCGTCCGTGGGGCTTTGGGCGTCCAGGCTGGCGGGCTTTTTCGCCAACCAGCCGTCCCCTGTGCGGATCCAGGTCTCGTGCACGGCCACCCGCTGCACTTGCATGGTGCCGACCTCGACGTAGGTGAAGGTCACCACCACGGTCGCGGTGTCGCCGTCTTCGCCAACGATCACGCCTGTGACCTCGAGATCTTGCAGCTCGACGGTGTGCGTGCGCGCGCTCCACTCCGCCAAAAACGCCGCCCGCAAGGCGGGGTCTACGCGCTGGGCCGCATTTTCAAGCCGGCCCCAGCGCAGATCGATGTGGTGCAGCGCCACCGACACGTCGAGGTCGCGGCGGGTGTAAAAGTGTTGGCAGCCACTGGCGACGATCATCACAACGACAACCACGGCACGGCCGATCCCGCGTCGTTGCTGGTGGCGTCGTTGCTGGTGGCGCCGTTGCTGGTTGTGGTGCTCGCCGGCAGCGACCCGAACGCCCGTGCCACTCACAATCACAGCGTGCGCCTGCGCGTCGCGAGCAGCATCAACGCGGCCGCCCATACGACGCCGTCGGGTGCGCTGGCGTGGTTGCAGCCGCAGCCGACGGTGTCGTCGAGCCGCGTCGGTGCCGGATCGATGGGACGGCCGGGGCCGAGTTGTCCGTCGCCTTCACCTTCGCCTTCGCCTTCACCTTCGCCCTCACCTTCGCCCTCACCCTCACCTTCGCCTTCACCTTCACCCTCACCCTCGCCTTCACCCTCGCCTGCGAAACCCGCGTCTGCAAAGCCGGCGTCGGGGAAGCCTGCGTCCACGGGGTCGGCGTTTGGGTCGACGCACGCGTTGTTGCTGCAGGTGAGGCCGGGGTCGCAAAACAAAAAGTAGTCGTCGCAATATGCGCTGGTGGGAACCACACAGACGGGCCCGCGAGCGTTGTCGGTGTCGTCGCAGATGCCGCCTTCATTGGCGCAGCCGATGGTGATGGTTTGCCCCCACACCGTGCAGTCGACGCGCAGGCGGTTGCCACCCAAACAGGCGGGCAGTCCTAAAATGCAGGTGCCTTCCAAAAAGCCCACGACGCTGCAGCCGTCAAACAGGTCGCAGGTGCGATCCGAGCGCACGTCGGGAATGCCGCACGCAAAATACGCCACGTCGGTGGGGGTGGAAAACGCGCATGGCGCGTTGTCGGGTTCGGTGCACCACGCGCCATACGTCGGATCAACGATGGAGCAGGTGCCGGCGTTTGGGCGCGCAGGGTCGAGCGCCCCGCACGGCATCGCGACGACAGTGCCATTGGCAGGTGTGGCGTTGTTGCAGAAGATGGCGACGTCAAAATCGCTCTCGGTCGGCACGTCTTTGATGCACACGCCCCCGGGGGTGACGGTGCCGCCATCGGGCCCGCCGCCAACACACGCCACGCCTGCGTCCAGCTGCGCTAACGCGCCCGCGGACCAACCAACCACAACGCTGCACAACGAAAAAGCGATCGCCAAACGCATGCCCAGATCTCGCCTTCACAACCGCAGGCGTCAACGGCCGCCGGTCGCTGTGCGCAAGGTCGAAAGCAGGCCCTTGAGCATGCGCAAACGCCGCAGCTGTTGCCCGCACGCGCTGCAGTCGGCGACGTGGGCGTGCACCGCGTTTTGCACAGCAGGTGCCAGCGCCGCGTCCACGCTGGCGTTTAAAAACGGCTCCATCTGCGCGCACGAACGGGCCGCCAACCGCACCACCGGCGCGCCACAGTGCGCTGGCGTATCCACACGAATCGAGCGTAAGGGGGCTTTGGGCATCGCGACCTCCGCTGCCACAACAGCGCCCCACCCACAGCCATTCCGCGGGCGCTAGCCGCGGGCGCGGCGCTTGCGGTAGTCGTCCAGCGACATCGGGGTGCTTTTGCCGGCGGCGGCGGCGTCCAAGGTGGGGTGTAAAATACCCGCGTCCACGGCGTAGGCGAACAAGCGCTCTTGCAAGATGCGGCGGCCGCGAAACAGCCGCGACATCACCGTGCCCACTGGCACATCGAGCACGTCGGCGACTTCCTTATACGACAGCCCCTCGACGTCGCTGAGCACGACCACGGTGCGAAAGTCCGCCGGCACAGCGTCTA
>JAYTVG010000627.1:0-1409 GCA_043744135.1 Deltaproteobacteria bacterium
CGGCCTCGGAAAGCACGATGCCGATGGTCGGCTTGTCGCGGTCGGCGTCGGCTGCTGTCGTTCGTGACGGGACTGTGGCGAGGGCTGCGAGGGCGTCGGCTTGCGCGCCAAACGCACCGGTGCGCGTGAGCGCCGCCAGGTACGCGCTCCAAGTGGTTTGTGCAGGGAGCAGCACCTTGACGTCGTCGCGGCCCGCCACGGCCACGGTGGTGAGCGCCGCCGCACGCGGCACGTTGGCCTTGGACGCGGTGGGCGCGGTGGGTGCAGCGGCGGGTGCTGCGACGCTGGGCTTTTGCGGCGCTACCACAACGACGGGTGGCACCACGTGCCGTGCCGCGACGTGCAGTGCTCGATGGGTCTTGCGCTCGATGCGGGACATGCCGCGTCAGCCTGACACAAACGCGCTGGCGGCGACACCGGGGCTTTGGAGGTGAACGAAGGATCGACGCACGCCCCCTCGGCGCGCGTTTGTGCGACTGGCTTTAGCTTGCGTGTTTCGGGTTGACGAGCTGCCCAGACAAGGTGCCGTTGCCGGCGAACACGTGCGCGCCCAGCATCATGCCCGCGCGGTCAAACTGCGCGCCCGCCGCCCCGAGGTCTGGGTGCGCGGCCAACAGGTCCGAAAACTCGTGGTGGGTGAGCACGGCGCACCGCGTGGAAGCGGTGGCGGTCGCCGACAGCTCGGTGGTGGCGCCGTGCATGCGCGCGAGGCTGCCAACGTAGTCGCCCGCGAGCAGCTTGATCAGCTCGTTCGTGATGCCGTCTTCACCCTCATTTGCGACGGTGACTTTGCCATCGAGCACCACCCAAATGCCGTCGTGCTGCGCGTCTTGGGCGAACAATTCCGCGCCATCTTCATAGCTGCGGTCCGCGAAGCGCTTGGCGACGGCTTGGCGGGCGTCGATGTCGAGGTTGGCAAAAAACGGCAGCCCCGCCAGCAAGCTCAACAACAACCGCTCCCGAAAAAAGCCGTCGAGGGTCGCTTTCATCGCGGGAAATTTTGCCACGAGCTCGTCGACCGCGAGCTTATCGATCTCAAAGTACTCAAGATCGGTCAACGCCGTCACGCTGGCTTGGCGGGTGGTCGCGCCCATCAACGCAAAGACACCGACCAGATCGCCTTCGCTGACGTGGAGCAGTTCCACCTCGCCGCCGTCGCCGCTGCGGCTAACGCGCGCGCGGCCCCGCGAGATCACGACACACGAATCACCAGCGTCGCCCTGGGCAAAAATTGGCGTGCCGGGCGCCGCCTTCAAAAACACCATCGCGTGACTGAGCTGCACGAAAGCTTCGGGCGATAGCTCGGAAAACAACGGCACCGTCGGCAACAACACGTCGCCCGTCGTCATCTGCCCGAGCACCTCGAACTCGCCGAGGTCCGCGTCGTTGACCAAAAAAGGGTCGGCCTC
>JAYTVG010000628.1:0-4472 GCA_043744135.1 Deltaproteobacteria bacterium
CAAGGTCGATGAATTCGATCGTTCATCTCCCAAGGTCGATGAATTCGATCGTTCATCTCGCAAGGTCGATGAATTCGATCGTTCATCTCCCAAGGTCGATGAATTCGATCGTTCATCTCCCAAGGTCGATGAATTCGATCGTTCATCTCCCAAGGTCGATGAATTCAATGTTTCATCTCCCAAGGTCGATGAAATCCGCTGTTCACAGCCAAATGTCGGTGAGACCCTCGAGATCATGCTTGAATCAACGCCCGTGAACACCGTGCTGGCTGAACTCGATCGGTTTTTGACGCTGAGCGCGGACGAACTTGCGCTCGACGACGTTGCGCGCGCGGCCCGCAGCGCGTTTCGGCTGGTCTTAGGGGTGCTTGAGACCGGTGCTGTGCGCGCAGCCTCGCGCGGCAGCGATGGCGCGTGGAGCGTGGATCCCCGCGTGAAGCGCGCGATTTTGTTCGGCTTCAAGCTTGGCAAGCTCGTTGCGCTCGGTGATGCGGCGCTGCCGTTTGTCGACAAGGACACGTATCCGGTGCGCGGTTTTATCCCCACCGACCGCGTGCGCGTGGTGCCCGGCGGCTCAAGTGTGCGGCGCGGTGCGCACGTCGCTGCTGGCGTCACGATCATGCCGCCCGCCTACATCAACGTTGGTGCCTTCGTGGACGAGGACACCATGATCGACAGCCACGCGCTGGTCGGCAGTTGCGCGCAAGTCGGCAAGCGCGTGCACGTGAGTGCGGCCGCACAGCTCGGAGGCGTGCTTGAGCCCATCGGCGCGTTGCCGGTGGTCCTTGAAGACGACGTGTTTGTGGGCGGTAACGTCGGTGTCTACGAGGGCACCATCGTGCGCGCCGGTGCGGTGCTGGCGGCGGGTGTGATCTTGACACGCAGTGCGCGCGTGTTTGACCTCGTCAACGGCCGCGAGATCGTCGCCCCCGACAACGGCGTGCTCGAAATTCCGGCGCGCGCGGTGGTGGTGCCGGGGTCGCGACCGGCGAGTGGTGACTACGCGCGGCAACACGGCCTGCACGTCAACGTGGCGCTGATCGTGAAGATGCGCGACGACAAGACCGACGCCAAAGCCGCGCTCGAAGCGGCGCTGCGTGGCTAACGTCCCGCCTTCAGGCACAAACGCCCGTGGCTGTGCGGCAACAACTGGCGAGCGTCGGTGACGATGGTCGCCATCGCGGCTGCGAACACGCGCCACCAGCGACGAGGTGGTTCATCACGGCGGCCAAGCCATCTCCCACGTGGTGCCCACCGTCAGCTGCAGCGGCACCGGGCCGAGGCTTTGAAATGCGCCTTCCGCTTGCGCCCACACGCCAAACGCTGAGCGGTCCGCGAGCAACCACTCGAGGCCGACGCGACCGCCCGCACCCGCATAGCCGCCGACGGGAAACAGCGGCAAGAACTGCCATCCGTAGCCGACGGTGCCGGTCACGCACGTGCGCAGCGCTAACGCGTCGCTGGCCGTGATGTCCCACAAGCGCCAATGCCCGCAGGGCGCCAACGTGACGCTGGTTTGCCCAAGCAGCGTGAACGTGGGCAAGCCGGTTGTCAGCTCAGCGCCTACGCCCCACCAGCTGCCGCGCCAAGCTGCGGACACGTGGGGCCCGCGGCCCAACGCGAGCGACGGAAACGCACTCACTTGGCCACCGACGCCGAGCACCAAGGCGGTGCCTGCGGGCAGCGGCAACGCATAGGGCGAGGCTTCATCAAAGCCACGCAGCTGCAGGCGCGTGGCGGCGATGGGTGGCGCCGCGATCGGCTCGACGGGCGCCGGCGCCAACGGGACGGCCACGGCACCGGGCGCCAACGTCGACGTGCCACGCTCGATGGTGTCGCGCTGTGCGCCAGCGGGCCACAACGTCGCGGGCGGATCGCGCAGGGGAGCCAGCGGTGCCGGCAACGACACCGCGCGACTGGGGTCAAGCGCCACCGTGAGCGCAAACAGTCCCGCCGCGACGAATTCATCGCAGGTATCGTTGCCGTCGATGGTGCGCTCGCCGAGCGAGACGTTGTTGGCGTCGAGCAGCTCGGCGCGCACGCGCACCGCCGCGTGCCGTGCGCTTTGCACCACCAACACGGCGATGCGCTCGGCCGGCTCCGCGAAGGGATCGGCCCCCAGGTTTTGCACCAAACGCGCGCGCGCCAGCTGTTCGCTTGGACAATCGAGATCGCTCGGCGTCGCGTACACGAAGCGGGTAGGAGGCAACACAGGCGAAGCGGCCAGCGCCACGGCAAAAAACAGCATCACGTTGCGCGCACGTTAGCGTGAATTCGCTTGTTCACGTCGCGAGGTTGGCGAATTCACCGAGCTTGGCGTGTGCGCCGTGAACTTCGACGAGGTTGGCAGGTGCGCTGTGAACCTCGCCGACCTTTGGCGGCGTCGCGAGCGGAGCTTGGTCCAATGGGGCTGCACGCCAAGTCGACACCAAAACGCCCCATCGCGAACTGTTGAGCCGGCGCGCGCACTAGGCTAACGCTGCAGGTGTGCAACTCGATCTTACCGAAAACCGCCGGGTCGTCGTCGTGGAAGATGATGCGAGCTTGCGTAAGCTGATTGAAAGGCACCTGCAAAAGCTCGGGCTGCAGGTGGTGGGATTTGACAACGGCGAAGCTGCGCTTGAGCACTTGGAAAAAACCGATGCGCCTGCCGCGGTGTGCTTGGACTTGGCGTTGCCAGCCATGAGCGGATTTCGTGTGTGCGAGGCCATCCGTAGCATGCACAAGACCCGCCACGTTCCCGTCGTCATCCTGACCGCGCGCGCCACGGTGCAAGACCACACCTTCGCCCTCGAGGTGGGCGCCGACGCGTTTTTGCAAAAGCCGTTTAAGCTCAAGGATCTCGAGCTCGAGCTCGAACGCTTGCTCAAGACGCCGCGACCGCCCGCGGCGAAAGCGCGCTGATGGCGGTTTTCGCGCAAACGGCGCTCGGGAAAATTCACGCGCACAAGCTCACGATGCACGACGCGCTCGACGCCATCGTCGACACCTGCCGCGCGGGCCAAGGCGGTACGGTGCTGACGCCCAACGTTGACCACGTGTGCATGGCGGAGACGGACCCAGCGCTGGTGGAGGCTTACGCGCAAGCGTCGCTGTCGCTAGTGGACGGCAAGCCGCTGGTATGGCTGTCGCGCTGGATGGGCCAAGCGTTGCCCGAGAAAATTTCCGGCAGCGACCTCGCGCTGCCGCTGGTGGCGCGGGCCGCACAAGAGGGCCTGTCGGTGTTTTTGTTGGGCGCTAAAGACGGCGTCGGGGCGCGTGCCGCGGACGTGTTGCGCGCGGCCCACCCGACGCTGAAGGTGGCGGGCGTGCTGTCGCCGCCGTTTGGCTTTGAGCGCGACGAGGGTCAAAACGCGGACGTGGTGCGCGCAGTGCGTAGCGCGCAGCCGGATCTGTTGTTTGTATGTTTGGGGGCGCCCAAGCAAGAGCTCTGGATGGCGCGCCACAAAGACGTGCTGGCCCCCGCGGTCATGCTAGGCCTAGGCGGCACACTGGACTTCATCGCCGGCGACGTCGCGCGCGCCCCCGCGTGGGTGTCCGACGTCGGTTTTGAATGGTTGTACCGGCTGGCGCAGGAGCCAACGCGCTTGGCTACGCGCTACTTGGTGCGCGATCGGGCGTTTGTCGGCATCGCACTACGCAGCATCTTCGCCCCGCGCACAGCACAGCACGACTGAGTGACCGCGCGAAGGCGCGCGCTGTGCCACACGTCGGCACGCCACGCTGTGCGCGCCGCTGGGACTGCGCTACAACAGCGCCACCGTGAACAACACGCTCGACAAGCTGACACCAGGCTGGCCGGCCAAGATCAACTTGGCCTACGACCTGTTGGTGTTGGTGGTGGCGACGCTCGTCGCGTTGAGCGGCCCCGCTTGGGGTCGGGCGTCTGACGAGCCCAAGTACGCATCGCTGTTGGTGCTCGGCCTCGGCGGCTGGATCATCGGTGCGTTTTTGTTGCGGCTGTACTCGCCTGCGACGCCGCGCACGCACGCCGACCACTTGGTGTTGACGGGCTTGTTGATGGTGTCGGTCAGCATGGCGGATTTTTTGTGGGAGCGTGTGGCGCTGCCGGACGCGGGTCGTTTTTCGGTGACGAGCTTTGGCGTCGTCGTCGTCGTGTGGATCATGGTGGGGCGCTATTTGGTGTTTCACCCGCTACGGGCGGTCGCGGGCCCGGTGGAGGACGTGTTGATCGTCGGGGTCGGCCCCGCGGCGGTGGCGACCGCGCACCAACTCGCAAAGGATCGACGCGCCCACGTCATCGGTTTTTTGGCGTTCGAAGGTGAAAAGGCCCACCACGGTTTGAGCGCTGAGATCTTGGGAAAAGCGGCCGACATCTTAGCGGTGATTGAAAAGCGCCCCGTCACTGAGGCGTATATCGCCGGCCGCACGCTCATCCACGGTTTGGAAATGCAACGCGTGGTGCGCGCATGCGAGGAGGTCGGCATGCCGTTTGCGCTGCCGCTGCACGC
>JAYTVG010000629.1:0-4468 GCA_043744135.1 Deltaproteobacteria bacterium
TGTTCGACGGCGCGAAGCGGCAGCCCCAGCAGGCGTAGCGCGCCGTTTTGATGCGCGCGCATCCATTCGCCAGTGGTCGGCACCGCGGCGCCCTTGGCCTTCGTCGCTGCGGCTGCCGTGGCTGAGCTGGTGTTTGAGCCGATCGATTTCGTCATGAAACTCCTAAGACGCCACGCGCTGCTGAAGCTAGCGCCGCGTGCGCTGGAACAAAAGGCCTGGTGTCACACCGCCAGCAGGCGCGCGTGGTGCGCCAAATGGTCGCCGATGACGCTTTGTACAAAATAATAGCTGTGGTCGTAGCCCGCGTGCATCCGCAAGGTGACGGCGTTGCCGAGGGTGGCGGGGCGCAATTGCCCCGCGAGGAATTTGTCGGCGTCACCCTGGTCCACCAACACCGGCGACGTGAACTTGCGCGTGCGCAACAGCTCGCTGGTGTCGTGCGCATCCCACAGCGTGTGATCGTCACCGAACAGTTCCGCGAACGCGCGTTGGCCCCACGGCACCGTCGACGGCGCGCAGATGGGGGCGATGGCGGACACGCTTTGGTACACGTCGCGGTGCTTGAGGCCTAAGGTGAGCGCGCCGTGACCGCCCATCGAGTGACCGCAGATGCCGCGCGCATCGTTTCGCACTGCGAAGTGTTGCTCGACCACCGCGCGCAAATCATCCGTCACATAGCTCGCCATGCGGTACGCACTGGACCACGGCGCCCGCGTAGCGTCGACGTAAAAACCCGCACCTTGGCCGAAGTCCCACGACGCGTCATCGCCGGGGAAGCGCGCTGCACGCGGGCTGGTGTCGCAAGTGACGACGGCGAGCTTGAGCTCTTGCGCGCCACGCTGGGCACCAGCTTTGCTGGCGAAGGTCTCGTGGTTACACTCTAGGCCCGCCAAAAAATACAGCGCGGGCACCGGGACTGACGAGGTGGGCATGAAGACGCCAAAGCGCATGGGGCCAGCACAAGCGATGCTGTCGTGCTCGTAAAACCCCTGCACGCCGCCAAATACTTTGCGCTCACTGAGGACTTTCACGCGAACTCCACGACGGTGCGAATGCTCTCGCCGCGATGCATCAAGTCAAACGCCTCGTTGATGCGTGCGAGTGGAAGTTTGTGGGTGATGAGGCTGTCGATGTTGATCTTACCCTCCATGTACCAGTCGACGATGCGCGGCACGTCGCTGCGGCCCCGTGCGCCACCAAACGCGCTGCCCTTCCACGTGCGCCCCGTCACCAGCTGAAAAGGACGCGTTGCTATCTCTTGGCCCGCGCCTGCCACACCGATGACAACGCTGGTGCCCCAGCCGCGGTGACAGCACTCCAGCGCTTGACGCATCAGCGTGGTGTTGCCGACACATTCAAAGCTGTAGTCGGCGCCTCCTCCCGTCAGCTCGACGAGGTGACTCACGAGATCACCCGCAAGGTCTTTTGGGTTCACGAAGTGCGTCATACCGAGGCTGCGCGCGATGGCTTCACGTTTGGGATTTACGTCGACGCCCACAATCATGTTGGCGCCCACCAGCCGTGCACCCTGAATGACGTTGAGGCCGATGCCGCCGAGGCCAAACACCACGACGTTTGCGCCCGCTTCCACCTTCGCTGGGTACAACACGGCGCCGATTCCCGTCGTCACGCCACAGCCGACGTAGCAAATCTTGTCAAACGGCGCGTCGTTGCGCACCTTCGCGAGGGCGATCTCGGGCACCACCGTGTGCTGCGCGAACGTCGAGCAGCCCATGTAGTGGTGGATCTTGGTTTTCCCGATCGAAAAGCGCGAGCTGCCGTCTGGCATGACGCCTTGGCCCTGGGTTGCGCGGATGGCCGTGCACAAGTTGGTCTTGCGCGACAGGCAGGATTTGCAGCCGCGACACTCCGGCGTGTACAGCGGGATGACGTGGTCACCCTTGGCCAGCGACGTCACGCCGGCACCGACATCCACCACCACGCCGGCGCCTTCGTGGCCAAAGATGACGGGGAACAAGCCCTCGGGGTCCGCACCTGAGCGCGTGAACTCGTCGGTGTGGCACACGCCTGTGGCCTTCATCTCCACGAGCACCTCGCCGACACGGGGGCCGTCGAGCTCGACCTCCTCAATGACGAGAGGCGTGTTTTTTTGATAGCAGACGGCGGCGCGGGTTTTCATGCGTGGATCATCGCCAGCTGCAGGCCAATGTCACGCGTAAACGCCGTGCGCAGTAGCCCGCGCGCGACGGGCAAGGACTGCGATGACAAGTTCGTCAACGGTGACGCCTGCGACGCGGACGGCGACTTCGCCAGTGCTTGAGATGGACGCAAGAAATGTCCTGGCAATAGCGTTGTGGCGGTGCGTCGCGCGCGCTAACGAACCTGCGTGACCGCTGTCGTCCCAAAACGCCCGCGTGTGCGCCCTGCGTCCACGAAAAAGGCCGCCAAAGCCGCGGGCAGTCACGCCACGTCACCCAAGGCGTTGCGCGCGGTCACCGCTGGCAGCGTCGACACCTTCGGTCGGCTGCCGCGTGGCGCCGCCGGTGCTGCATCAGCGCGACCGAGCCACGTCGACGTAGACGTCGGCAACGCGCCATCCAAACACACGGTTGCCGTGGCGACCCACCCTGAGTGGTTTTGGCACGGTGAAAAAAAGTGGAAGGCACCGCCCAAAGACGCGCTGCACCACACCATTAATAGCGACAACACTTCGGGCGCGGGCTGGATCGAAAAGTGGGTGGCGCCGGCCACCGGCAAGTGGGTGCACAACTACACCGAAGCGGAGATGGTGCGGCGCGCGGGCGAAAAATTCGTCGACAACCGCGCGTTCGCGAAGCACTTGCCACAGATTCGAGCGCAAATCGACGTCGACATGGCGGGGCCCGACGCCAAACGCAAAGTCATCGCACTCGTGGTCGCGCTGATTGATCATACGTACATTCGCGTCGGCAATGAGGACAGCACGCACCGCTCGCACGAGGCACCGCAGCACGCGTCGCGCACGAGAGCCGCAGACAAAAAGCAGGACACCTACGGCATCACGACCATGCATGTGGGGCATTGGCAAGGTGGCAAGGGGCTGTTTGCGTTTTTGGGCAAGTCGGAAGTGGCGCACCTACGCCCGGTGCGCGACGCAAAGCTCAAGCGCAAAGTCGACATCCTCGCGCGGCACCGGCCCAAAAGCGCGCCGTTGTTTCACGTCAACGGCGCCCACATCACCGCTGTTGACGTCAACGCGTATTTGGCGCCGTGGGGAGCCACCGCTAAAAAATTCCGCACCTACCACGCCACCCGCATGGCGTTTGAGCAGTTGACGCGACTGCATGCCGCGCAGCCGCGCAGCGACGCTGGCGCACGCGAAACATCGCTACCAGCAGTCATCAGCGCCGTCGCTTTGCAGATCGGCCACGACGCTGCCACCTGCAAAAAACACTACATCGACCCCGCCGTGCTCGAGCTGTTCGTGCGCGGCAAACTACCGAGGGCCTGGCCATGACCACACCACGTCGCCCGATCGAGGGCTCGCAAGAGCAAAGCGTCGATGCGTTTTTGGCGTTCGCTGATGATGTCGAGGTCGACGACGACGACGCAAAAGCCATCCAGGCGCGCATCGTCGCGACCATGGCGCTGCCCGACGACGCTGAGGTCTAGCTCACCGACCTTGCAGCGATGGATCGCTGGCCGCTTTGCGTGCGTGCTAAAACGCGAGTACCAAACCCAATGGCCCGCACATCCAAGCCGACGCGCTCTCACGCCGTCGCGACGCCGGGCAACAGCGACGCCGCCGCGGGTGTGCTGCAAACAGCGATGCACCTTGCAGCACGTGCCGCGCAAACGGCCGTGCGCCACCTCGACGCCGCCCACAACCCGCAACTCACGGCGCTTGGCGCGGGCACCGGTGCGCAGTTTTTCGGCGTGGGTCAAGCGCTCGTCGCGGTACTGACCAGCGGCTACACCGTGCTGTCGTCGCCGATGACCGCGGACGAGGCCCGCGCGCTTGCGCGCACGGCCGCCGCCCACAAGATGAACGAGGTTGTCGGGCCCGTTGGCGCAGCACAGCCGTTCGTCGCCGCGCTCAACAGCGATGGTTGGCAGCTGACGTTTCAGTCCATCGAGATGCAGCGTCTGGCGCCGGCTGCGCGACACACGACGCCGGGCGCTCGGCACAGCGGCGCCGAGACTGCGGTCGCTTGGCAGAAGTGGCTCGCCGACTTCACCGCCGCTGCGTTCCCGCGTGGCGGCCGACCACCGCCGGTGACGCGCGATCAACTTTGGTTTTGGGTCGACGACGGCGCAGCTGTCGCGATGGCAGGTGCGCTGCCTTTGTCGAGTGGCTCGACCCGTGTTGTGACCGTGTTTACTGCTAGCGAGAAGCGCGGTCGCGGCTATGCGGGCGCGCTCGTGGCGTCATTGGCGAGCGCGTTTGAGGGTATCGTCACACTCAACGTTGAGTCCGACAACCTGCCTGCGATGCGCGCTTATGTGCGCGCCGGGTTTCGCGAGATCC
>JAYTVG010000630.1:0-4467 GCA_043744135.1 Deltaproteobacteria bacterium
GCGGGCGTTTGTGGTTTGGTGCCGTGCGGGACGACGGGTGAAGCGAGCACCATGAGCGTCGACGAACACGTAGCGGTCGTCACCGCGTGCCGTGATGCTGCGGCGGGTCGCGTGAAGATCGTCGCGGGCGCGGGCGCCAACGACACCAAAAAGGCGGTCGAGATGCACGGGCGCATGGCCGCGCTCAACGTCGACGGCGCACTGCACGTGACGCCTTGGTACAACAAGCCATCGCAAGAAGGGTTGTACCGCCACTTTCGCGCCGTCGCTGAATCGGCACCGTTGCCGGTCGTGCTGTACAACGTGCCCGGTCGCACTGGCGTGGACTTGCTGCCCGACACCGTGGTCCGTTTAGCCCGCGACTGTCCCAGCATCATCGCCATCAAAGAGGCCACCGGCTCGATTCAGCGCGCGCAAGAGATCATCAACCGCGTCTGTTCGGTGCGGCCGGATTTTTCGATCCTGTCTGGCGACGACGGCCTCATCTTAGGGTTGCTCGCAATCGGCGGCCACGGCGTCATCTCTGTGACCTCGCATCTGTGCGCGCGTGAACTGGCGGACATGAACCGCGCGTTTTTGGCCGGCGATCTCAAAACCGCGCAGGCGCTCAGCCGCCGCACCAGTCCTCTCGCGGCCGCGCTGTTTTTCCGCAGCAATCCGCTGCCGGTCAAAACCGCGCTCGCGATGCGCGGGGTCATGCAAGCGAATTTCCGCGCGCCGATGTGCGCGCTGAGCGCTGACGAACACAATCAACTCGGCGCGATGCTCAATGCCGAGGGTTGGTTGTGAAGCTTGTCGTCGTGGGCGCGCGTGGTCGCCTCGGTGCGCTCGTGACGGAGCAAGCCGCGCGCGAAGGCGTCGAGGTGGTGGCGTGCAACCGCGGCGATCTGTTGGCGGCTGCACTCGCAACGTCTGCAAATTCCCGCGACACCGTCGTTGTTGACGTTGCCACCGCCGGCACCACGGCCGCGCACGCCCGGGCCTGCGCCGACACGCACACGCCGTATCTCGTCGCCACCACGGGATTGTCACCGGCGGACTTGGCGGCAGTGCATGCGGCATCGATTCAGTGCGCGGTGTTGGTGGCTGCGAATTTGTCGGTCAGTGCGCACGTGTGTGCCGCGCTGGTGCGAGACGCGGCACTGCGGTTGCGCGCATTCGACGTGGAAATCGTCGAGCTCCACCACAACAAAAAGCAGGATGCACCTTCAGGGACAGCGCTGATGCTGGCGGCGGAGGTCGCGGCTGCACGCGGCCTAAAGGCACCAGCCCAGCTGTCGCGCCACGGCAAAACACTCCGCCAGCACGACGACGTTGCGGTGCACGCGGTGCGCGGTGGCGACGTTGTCGGTGAGCACACCGTGTATTTTTTTGGTGAAGGTGAACGCGTCGAAATCGCGCACCGCGTCAGCGACCGCACGATCTTCGCGCGCGGTGCCTTGGCCGCTGCGCGATTTTTGGCCGCGCAACAAGCGGGGCTGTTCACGATGGGTGACGTGGTCGACGCGGACGGACGCAACTAGCCGCAGGCGGCGCTAAAGCGTCATGTCGGAAAAAAAACCTCCGAGCATCCACGCCTTGAACCACGCCATGACGTTGCCTTCTAGCTGCGCGTCGCGAGCGGTATCGTCGTCGACGTTGAGCGTGGACAGCGCGCTCCCTAGCGTGTCACCAGCAAGCAGCGCTCGCAGCACGCCCGCCATCTTCGGCGTAAAATCCATGCGCCAAATGCGCCAGTCCTGCCGATAGATCGCGGTCGCGGACCAGCCCGGCGCCGGGTGTTTCACGTCGTCACCGTTGCGTACGCTCTGCAAATACGGATTGGCACCACAGGCGAACTGCAAAAAGCGCAGCGTGCTGCTTGGCGTCAAACGCAGCTTGGGCAGCGCATCCGGCGCGAGCTCACTCAACAACGCGAGCGACAGCGCTGGTGCTGGTGCCGCGTGAATCACCTCGACCATCGCCCACTCCAAGCGCGCGAGATCAAAACACCACGCCGCCTCGTCGTCGTCGCCGCACGCTGCTGTGCCCGCGGGCGTCGTGAGGAAGTCGACAAACGAGCGCCCAAATGTGTTGAGGTTCGGCTGCTGCGAGGGGTGCGCGACGATGTACGCGCGCGCAAGCGCGTCAAAGCGCGTGTCCCCCAACAGATGGCGGATCGACGGGTAGTCGTCGGCGAGACATTCGATCAAGCGCGCGTGGTACGCGTAGTGGTAAATCTCCAAGCGCGTCAGCGCGTCGAGGCCACGGCCGTCGGCGATGACGTGGCTGGCATCCGCGTTGATGTGGGTTGCGGCGCTTTGCACGCCGGCGCGCGCGCTGACGGGATGCGTGACCACGGCACAAAACCACTGCTGCAGCACGTGAAGCGGCACATCCACAACGACACTCGTTGGCAGCGTCGACGCGGCCGTGACCACCACGCTCGCGAGCGGGGCCTGCCCACGCGACTTGGATGCGCTGGCGCGCTCCACAACGTGCACGTCTTCGGTCGCACCGAGCAATCCACCGACCTTCGGAGCTGAACAAAGTAGCGCAGGCAGCGGCCCGCCATCGGCACCGACGAGCGCGCTCATGTCGCACCCGCGTGCGGTGCCATGAACGCGCGCGCTTTGTTCGCGTCCGCGAGCACGACGTCAAAGGCGGGGATCTGCGCGTCCCACTCCAGCAACGTTGACGCATGCATGCGCTGGCACGCGTGCCCAAACAGGTTCCATACGTCGGTTGGAACTGGACCGATGTGCGTGTCGACGAGGTGGGTGAGCTCACGGGTGTGCCCCGCGACGTGCATCTGCACGACCGCGTCGTGCGGCAAGGCATCGAGGTAGTGGATGGCGTCGAAGCCGTGGTTAAACGCACTCACGACCACGTTGTTGACGTCGAGCAACAAGCCACAACCGGTCAGCTGCACAAGGGCGGCGAGGAACTGCGCTTCGGACAGGGTCGATGCGGTGAACTCCGCGTAGCTCGACGGATTTTCCAGCACGAGCGGCGCCTGTAACACATCTTGCACTTGGTTGATCCGCGCAGCGACGTGCGTGAGCGCTTCTTGCGTGTAAGGGAGCGGCAACAAATCGTGGGTGTTTTTGCCAGCGACGCCAGTCCAACACAGATGGTCTGACACCCAACGCGCGCGGGTACGATCGCGCAGCGCGCGCAACTCGCGCAGGTAGCCCATGTCGAGGGGGGCCGTTGAGCCTATCGACATCGACACGCCGTGCATGACGATGGGGTAGCGCTCGGCGATTTGGTCGAGCACGTACAGGGGACGGCCCGCGGTCTGCAGATAGTTTTCCGAGATGATCTCAAACCACCCGACGTCCGGCTGGGTCTTTAAGATGTGCTGGTAGTGCACGGTCCGAAGGCCCACGCCGACGCCAAGGTGCGGCAACCCAAACCGGTTGGCCACCACCGCGCGCTGCGCGGATGCGGGTTCGATTTGGGGTGCCATCAAAGACCTAGCTGACTTTGCAGCCGCCGAGGCCCTTGCACTCGTTTTTGCCTTTGCAGTCGTTTTTGCCTTCAACTTTGCAGCCGCCTTGGCCCTTGCAAGCGTTCATGCCTTTGCAGTCGTGCTTCGCCATATCGGCGACGGCGCCGTCTGCCGTCGCGGCGGGCGCGGCCATCGATGCGTCAGCGGCCATGTCGGTGGCTGCGACTTCGGCTTTCTTTTCGGTAGCGCAACCGACGGCGCTGGCGAGCAACAGACCAGAGATTGCGGCGGAAACGAGATTGGCGTTCATAAAGTCCTTTGGTTGAACGGCTCGCGCAGTGGATCCGCGCGTGCCTCAAGGTCTTTTACGCATACCAAGCCGTCAACGTGACAGATCGGCTAAAAAAAAAGCGCCCGAGGCGTTGCGCTGGGTGCCCCGGGCCCGCCATAAACGCCCATGAGCTCACTCACATCTTCGACCTCGCCGCGCTGGCACATCGCCCTTTGGATCTTGCAGGTCCTGCTCGCGCTGGCGTTTTTGGCGTCGGGCGGGATGAAGCTGACAACGCCCATCGACGAGCTGGTCAAAATGGGCATGACGTGGGCGGCCGACATGCCGTGGCTGCCGCGGTTTATTGGCGCCAGCGAGGTCGCGGGTGGCTTGGGTTTGGTGTTGCCGGCGGCGACCCGCATCGCACCCGTGCTGACGCCCATCGCAGCGGCAGCGCTGTGCTTCGTCATGGTGCTCGGGGTCGGGGTGCACGCGTTTTCAAGCGACATCGCACACGCGCCGCCCGCGTTCATCCTCGGCGTGCTGTGTGCCGTCGTCGCCTATGGGCGCTTGGTGCGGGCGCCGATTCGGCCCAAATAACGCGGCGATGACGCGCCTGATCGCACGCGACGCACGCAGCTTCAGGGTCGTCCACAGAGTAATTGACGGGCGCGCGGTGCAATGTGACGTCTGCAGGCATGAGAGTCTTGCCCGCTGTCCTGCTCATCTGTGGTGCGTGTAGCAAACCCGCAGCGGTGGGCGC
>JAYTVG010000631.1:0-4460 GCA_043744135.1 Deltaproteobacteria bacterium
GCGCGATCGCCGATGGCGTGGACCGCGGCCGCGAAGCCTTTATCGTGCACCTGCTTGATGCGCGCGGCCAACACCTCGGGCTGCGTCAACAACAGCCCGCGGTTGCCCTTGTCGTCGCTGTAGTCGTCAAAAAACACCGCACCGCGCGAACCCATCGCGCCGTCCGCGTACAACTTCACACCCATGAAGCGCAACCGCGCGGTGGGCGCGTGGGTGCCCAAAAATGCGTACGATGCGTCGTCGGTGCCGTCGAGATACGCAAACACGCGCACCGGCAGCTTGCCCGCGTCGTCGAGTGCGATCAAAATGCGCGCCGCTTGCACCGTGGTGCCCATGTCGCCCACCGACGTCACGCCAGCATTCGCGCACGCGCGCATGCCACCGATGAGCCAGCGTTCGATGTCGGCGGCGGTGGGCGGCGGCAGCTTTGACTCCACCAGCGCCATCGCGTTATCGACGAACACGCCCGAGGGCGAGCCGTCGGCGTTGCGTTCGATACGGCCGCCGGCAGGATCGGGCGTGTCTTTGCTGAGTCCTGCGATCTTAAGCGCAACCGCGTTCACCCACAGCGCGTGGCCGTCGATGCGCTTGAGGGCGATGGGTTTTTGCGACGCGCCGTCGAGGTCCTTGGCGCTTGGAAAGTTCTGCCCCTTAAACAAACTTTGGTCCCAGCCCCACCCATGCACCGCGAGCAGCGCGGGGTGCGCTTTGGCAAACGCCATCACCCGCTTGTGCACGTCTTTGGCGCTGGTGGCGCCGTTAAGCACCACGGTCTCTTTGGCCTCGCCGATGCCGCGCAAGTGCACATGCGCGTCGTGTAGCCCTGGCACCGCCAGCTTTCCCGGCAGCGTGACGACGGGATACGTGCCGCTCGGCGGCGGCCCCCGCAGCAGCGCGCGCACGCGCCCGGTCTCGTCGGCGATGACGGTTCGCACCTCGGGCACAAACGATTCGCCGGTGATGAAGCGCGGCCCGACGTAGGCCGTGAGCACGGTGCCGGTCGGGATGTCGGGGTGCGGTTGCGCGAAACCAGCGGCGTCGCCCGCCACCGACGGCACCAACGCGTCACGAGGTGCGACGGCCGCAGTGGCCATCGCGGCCGTGACCGCGGCTGCTGGCGTGGGCTGCTGCGTGCCGCAAGCGAGCACTGCAAACACGAACGAAGGGATAAACGAGCGCATAGCGGCTCTTACGCGGTCGCGGCCGCTAACGCGAGACCACGCGACTAGAGTTTTTTGGGACGCCACTGCGCGAGGCGTGCGGCGATGGTGGCTTCGTGTCCGCTGTTGGCGGGTGTGTAGTAGCGGCGATCTCTCAAAGCGTCGGGCAGGTATTGCACGTCGACATGGCCGCCGAGCGTTGACGCATCTGAGAAGTCGTGCGGGTATTTGTAGTCCACGCCGTAGCCCATGTGCTCCGTCATCGACGTCGATGCGTTTCTTAAATGCAGCGGCACCGGCAACGCACCCATCGCCAGGACGTCTTTGCGTGCGCGGTCGTAGGCCACCAGCGCGGTGTTGGATTTGGGCGCCGTCGCTAAGTAGGTGACGGCTTGCGACAGCGGCAGCGCCCCCTCGGGCATACCCATGAGCTGAAACGCTTGCAGCGCGCTGGTGGCGACGACGAGCGCCATCGGGTCAGCGTTACCCACGTCCTCCGACGCAAAAATCACCATGCGGCGCGCGATGAACACCGGGTCTTCACCGGCTTCGATCATCCGCGCGAGATAGTGCAGCGCTGCGTCTGGATCCGATCCGCGCATTGACTTGATGAACGCGCTGACGACGTTGTGGTGCTCCTCGCCTCCCTTGTCGTACAACAACACCCGACGCGAGATGGCCTGTTCCACGTCGACGCGTTCGATGATCGTCGCGGGCGTGCTCGCGCCGCGCGCCTGGCATAAGTCGGCCGCTACCTCGAGCGCCGTGAGGCAGCGGCGCGCATCGCCCGATGACGACATCAACAACACTTTGCGGGCCACATCGTCGAGCGTGAGCTTGAGCGTACCTATGCCGCGCACGACGTCGGACAGCGCAAGGTCAAGCAGCGCCGACAGCGCGGCCGCGGGGATGGGTTTTGTCACCAGCACACGGCAGCGCGACAACAGCGCCGCGTTCACTTCAAACGACGGGTTTTCTGTGGTCGCACCCACCAACGTGACGGTGCCCTTTTCCACGTGCGGCAGCAGCGCGTCTTGTTGGGCTTTATTGAAGCGGTGGATCTCATCGACAAACAACAGCGTTTGCGTGCGGTGCTCGACGCGCGCGCGATGCGCTTGCTCGACGGCCTCGCGGATATCCTTGATGCCCGCGAGCACCGCCGACATGCGCACAAACCGCCCCTTCACCTCGTGCGCGAGTGCTTCAGCGATGGAGGTCTTGCCGGTGCCCGGCGGCCCCCACAACACCACCGAGGGGATGCGGCCTTTCAGTAGCGAGCTGCGCAAAAGCGATCCAGCGGCTGTCAGCTGCGGTTGGCCCACGACGTCGTCGAGCGAACGCGGCCGCATGCGCTCGGCGAGCGGCACCGCGCTGACGTCGTGCTCGGCGGCGTGCTCAAAGAGGTCGGGCGCGTTCATACGCCCACGGCGGGATCGATGCGCGATGGGTCGATACGCTCAGCCAGCGTGGCGTCGTCGTTTTTGACGTTGCCGACACGCGCGTTGACCGCGAAACAGCCAAAGCCCGGCAAGTCGCGCGGCGTCTGCAGCGCTGCGACGTCGACGTGCGCGAGGTCCGCGTCGAGCCAGCGCGCGATGCGATCGGCGTCGCGCGCGGGATCGAAGATCACGGGCATGCGATCGTGAAACGGCGCCACCAGCGCGTTTGGTGGGCCGGTGATGATGGTGAAGGTGTGCACGGTGCCGGGCGGACCGCGCCAGCTGGACCATAGCCCAGCGAACGCAAACACGCGCTGGTCCTCGAACGCAAACAGATACGGTTGTTTGGTGGCTTTGGGCTTTTTTGCGCGCGCTGTCGGCGCAGCGCTTGACGGCGGTGCGGTCGCTGCCGGCACCTTGCGCCACTCGTAAAATCCATCCGTGACCACGACGCAACGGCGCATCTTGAGCGCATCCGCGAACACGCGTTTTTCTAACAGCGTCTCCGCGCGCGCGTTGAGCATGCGGCAGCCGATGCTCGCGTCTTTGGCCCAAAACGGGATCAGGCCGCAGCGCATGGTGGTGAGCTGGCGTCGGTGATCGTGCGCGCGCACCACCGGCATGACATCGGTGGGGGCGACGTTGTAGCGCTCGGTGATGGCAAGCTCGTCGTCGAGGTCATCGACATGAAACGTCGAGACGATGTGGGCAGACTTGCTGGTTTGTTTGTAGCGGCCGCACATCGTGACGTGGTCTATAGCGCCACGGTGTCGGCGTCGATGGTGGTGCCGACGCGCGCTTCGACGGGTCGCTCGTTTGTGACCCATCAACCGTCCGCACCGTCACGTTCGCCGTCGCGCCTTTGCCGTTGGCGTCGCGGTCCACGGATCGTCGGGCCAGCTATGGCGAGGGTAGCGAGCGCGCAGCTCGCTTTTCACCTGCGCGTACGTCGAGGACCAAAAGCTCCGCAGGTCGCGTGTCACTTGCACGGGCTTGTGGCCGGGCGACAGCAGGTGCAGCACGACAGCGACGTTGCCGCGTGCAACGCGAGGGCCGTCGGCGAGTCCGAACAATTCCTGTAAGCGCACCGACAGCGTGGGTGCACCCCCTTCACTGAGTGCGGGGCGGTAGTCGACTGCGATCATCGAGCCCGATGGCACCTCGATGCGCTCCGGCACCTCCTCGTCGAGCAGGCGCTGCGCCCTAAACGGCAGCGCGTCGAGCATGATGCGCCGCCAGTTGAGCGCGCGCGCCTCATCGAGCGACTTGACGTTCGCGCACGCCTCCGGCAGCAGCGCGCGGATGCCGTCGTCACCGACGTCGGGCCACAGGTGATCGCTGAGGTGCACGGCCGCAAACGCCAAGCGCGCGCGGGTCTTGTCGGCTTCCTCGTCGAGGCCCAGCAGCGCGAGATCGGCTGACAACGCCGCCACCACCGCTTTGCTGTGCGCATCAGCCGGCAGCGGGACGCCAATCTTTTCGCTCACAATCAGGTCCATGACGTAGGTGCGTCGCGCGCCGACCAACGTGCCGCGTTCGACGTCGAACACACCTTCGTCCACGGTGCGCACGAGCTCTGGTCGATGGTGTTTGAGTTGCTCGAGCGTGACTGCCTCCGCGATGCGCACCGTAGCGGCCGAGCGATCGCGACCATCAAGTGCTAGCGCCAGAAACAACGGTGCGTCCTTGACGCCGCTTTCGCGTCCCAACTTGACGCCTCTGCCGCCCACCATCTTAGCCTCAGGCGATCCTGCTTGACGTCGACAACAGAGCCGATCAGCGTAGGCGGACAGCAGCGCTGCGGTGCGCGAACCGTCGCCATGCGCGAGGTGGCGCGCGTGTCGCGTCAAATCGCGGGCGG
>JAYTVG010000632.1:0-1402 GCA_043744135.1 Deltaproteobacteria bacterium
ACGCGCACACCGCACCCGCGGCGGTGCAAGCAGCTGCCAGCGGAAAGACGCGCGCCGGCACCACCACAAGCCAGCCCGCGTCAACCACGTCGCCGCAGCTGAGCTGTGCTCAAAGACGACGCCAGCCAACAGCGACCCGCCGGCGCCGCCGAAACCAAACGCGGTGGCGTTGAGCGCGGCGAGCGCGGTCTGGCGCATGGTGGCGGGCGAGCGCGTGGCTATCATGAAGACGAGCGCGCTAAACATGAGGCCGAAGGTGACGCCGTGCAGTCCTTGCAGCGCGATGAACAAGATCGCGTTGTCGGTGACGCTGAGCGCGACCCAGCGCACCACAGCGACACCGCCGGCGACGAGCAGCAAGGCACGCGCACCAAAGCGCGCTAACAACACGGTCGAACTACGAAACACCACGACCTCAACGACGATGCCGGCGGTGACGCCCGCACCAGCCACCCACGCCGGCAAGCCCTGCGCGAGCGCAAGTGGCACGACGAAGCTCGAGTAACCCGCGTGGCTCGACCACAGCAGTGCCGCCACTGCGAACAGCGACAGCATGTCGGCGCGGGTGAGCGCGCGCCACGCGTCTTTGCTGTCGTTTAAGCGCGGCCGCGCGATCGGCGGTAACAACAACGCGCACACCGCACCCGCGGCGGTGCAAGCAGCTGCCAGCGGAAAGACGCGCGCCGGCACCACCACAAGCCAGCCCGCGTCAACCACGATGGTCGCGACCAGCGCCACCGCGCCAAAGCCGATGGTGCCCCACACACGCATCATGCCGAAGCGCTCCGGTGCAGCCCCTAACGCGCTCAGCGCCATGCCGTCCATCATGCCGCCCGCTGGCGAGCACACGAGGCCGTACAAACCGAACACGATGATGGCGGCGCTCGCGGTGTGCACTTGCGAAAGCGCGCACAGCAACAGCGCGCCGCCCAACAACGACGCTGCCGTGAGTTTGCGCGCGTCACCCATTCGATCGGCGGCCACCCCCCAGATTGCCGGCGACAACATGGCGCCGAGGTTGCGCGCGGCCCACATCCATCCGACTTCGCTCAGCGACAAGCCCACCGCCGTCATCGCCGTGGCGGTCAGGGGCAGCTGCAAGCCCCCCGAAGCAAACGACGTGAAGTAAGCGAGCGTTAGCAAACGCGAACTACGCGTCGGTGCGGCGAGTTGTTGGGGGCCGATAGGATCGTGCATCGGGCGTCTCACGAAAGCACGACGAAGTGCTGCTGTCAGCGCCTGTGTCGCGGTTTGTCACGCGCGCCGCACCGGTCGAAGGCGGCGGTGCGCACCGTTCGCGGACGCTACCCGCCTCAGCGAAACACTGCTACGGTCCGCGACGGAGGGGTGATGATTGAGACTGCGCACGGCCTGATGGAACTCGCGGATGCCGCCTTTAAAC
>JAYTVG010000633.1:0-4447 GCA_043744135.1 Deltaproteobacteria bacterium
CAGTGCGCGCGATCATGGCGTCGTCGACACCGCCGTACACGCCTTTCATATCTTGAAATTCGAGCAAGCCGTAGGCGGTGAGGGCCTCGTGACCGGGCGCGCCGCCGAACCATTCGTAGCCCTTTTCTTTGGTTTCAAACGCGGTGAGCTGGCGGTAGCCCGACGCAATGAGCTTGTCGGCGCGCTGCGTGATCTCGGGGGCAGCGACGTTGGCGCTTTGCAGGTAGTTCATGATCATGACGTTTGGGTAGTTGGTCGACGAGGTTTGCTCAAAACAACCGCCAGGCTCACGCAACATGCCCTCAAGGCCCGACAACAACGTCGCGGTCGGTGACGCATAAAAGCGCACGCTGCCAGCGATAGTGCCCGGCATCGCGCCCTCGACGTTGACCGCGAGCATTTCCTTCTCCTTCACGCTGCCAGCGAAGCTCTGCTCGGCGGGAAAGCCGCGCGGTGTCACGACGATGTCGCGCTTGATTTCATCTTTGAGTCCCGATCCAGCGGCCGACAACACCACCGGCGATTTGCCGTCGACACCGGTGACCGCGAGGTCGACAAATTGCGCTCGCTTGGCGGTGCTTGAGCCCGCGGCGCCGAGTGCGTTGGTGGTGCCGAGCGCCGACTTCGCGCTCAGCAGCGGGCCGAACGAGCCGCTGAGGTCGACGTCGATCGCGCTGCGGGTGGTGTTGGTAAGCGTGATGGGCAAGCGCACCACATCGCCTGCAGACACCTCGAGCGGCAACTTGACGTCGAGCGAAAACGGCAGCTTTGAGGTGATGACGGATTCGCTGTGCGCAGGTCTCGCTGCGGCGCCAGCACCGCCGACACCTTCGACGAAGATGCGAAAGGCGCCGACTGCATCCGACAGATAAAAACTCAACTCGGCGTGACCGCTGCGGTTGGTCTTGACGCTGGGTGCGAAGTGCAAGGTCTCGCGAAAGTCCGTGCGTTGTGCGGGCGCTTTGCCCTCGTACACGGGCGCAGGAAACACGCGCACCAACGCGAGCTGCATGGGCGGCGGTGATTGGGGCTGTGCGAATCCCTCATCCTGCTCAGCGAACGCGCCGTTTTGTTGGTCGCGTCGCTCCATTTCGCGTGGAGCTTTTTTCTCCGCGACATCGGGGTCTTTGCCTTTGGCATCGGCGCGCACGTCGTCGTTGACGGCTTTGTTCGCGCGTTCTTTAACCGGTTCGGCTTTAACGACGGGGGCGCGCTCGTCTTTGGGTTGGGCTGGCGCGGGTCGCGGCGCGGCGACCGCCATCGGTGGCGGCGCTGGCATGGCGTCCGCGGCATCGCCTTGGCGCGCCAGCCGCCGGGCAACATCGCCAAGGGCGTGTTTGCCGACCTTGTCGTTCGCAAACCCGCCCAGCGCGATGCCGGCCCCGCCCCCAGCGCCTTCGCCATCACTCGCCATGACGGGGTGAAGCACCGTCTGCCACTCAAACGTGCGGTAGCCGCGCGCTCCCATCAACAACTCGAGCGCGAGTGCACTTTTGTCCTCGGTGCTGTCGAAAAAGAACTTGGGCTCTTCGATCTTGCCGGGCACCTCAGGCTCAAGCAACAACCGCGACAACAGGTGGCCGACCTTGTCGTCAGCGAACGACACGACACCATCGTCGACAACGGAGACCGCAAAGTCACCCGGCACGGCGGCGCCGTCGATGCTGGTGTCGACCGACAGCGTCACCTTGTCGCGCGGCGCATACTGCGCCTTGTTGGGCGTGACTTTGACGTCGAGCTTGTGGCGTCGGTTGCGAAACACCACGCGCTCAGCGAGCGGCACTTCGTCTTTGTCAAACACAGTCACGCGCATGACACCCATGGCGCGGTCGAGGGCGCTGTTGTTTTTCAGTGCCACCACGGACGAGGTCCCCGCCGTTACGTTGACGACCGCGCTGTCGATGACGTTGTCGCGCAACGTGCCCACCACCGTCACCGCTTGCGTTTGTGTGCACGTCACTGCCGCGCGCAACTCCGCGAGCTCGCCGTCGAGGTCGTCGAAGGTGCGCAGCACGCAGCCTTCGGTGGACACAATCGGCAGCTGCATCTTGTCCGCGATGCCTACCGGTTTGGTGATGCTCGCTTTGTAGGTGCGGCCGATGCCGGGCGTAAACGTGAAGCGGCCGAGGCCCTCTTTGTACGTCGTGAACTCTGCCACCGTGTTGTTTTGATCGTCGACCAACACGCCGGTGACGTCGGCGGGCTTGCCTTGCGGTGTTTTGGCCTCGAAGTACACGCGGCTTTCGACCCCCGCGACCAAGCGCCCACCCTCGGGAAAAAAGCCCATTTGCACGCGGCGCAGCACGATCGGGATGGGCTTTGAGATGCTCTCAGTGACGCCCGCGTCGTCGACCAACACGGTGAGCAGGCCGTCGCCGATCTGGATATTTTGCGGCAACGTCACTTTGACGAGCGCAGCGCCGCTCGCATCCGTGGTGGCTGCACCCGCCGCCAGCGCGGCGCCGTCGACCTGCGCCATCACCCGCACGGCGGTGTTCGCGAACGCTTCGCCAGTGTTCTTTTTAAGCTCGACAGTCGCGGTGACGACGTCGCCGGGGCCGTAGGCTTTGCGCACGAACTCGAGCTTTTTTTGGATGCGCGGGGCCTGATACGACGACACCACGATGGCATGATCTTCAGTCACGTCGGCGCTGGTGATGCGCACGATGTATTCACCGCCCGCCATGCCTTCAGGGAGCACGAAGTCGTTGGTTGACACGCCGTCTTTGGTGGCCACGCGCTTTTGCTCGACGATGGCACCGCGCGGATCGATCAAACGGTAGACCAGCTCGCTGCTGGCGTGCGCAGAAAAGTCGCGCGTGGCGACGTCCCACGCACGCAGCCACACGGTCTCGCCCGGTTGGTAGATGGGCTTGTCGGTTTGCACATGCAGCCGGTGGTGTTGTTGGCCCGCAAAGTAGCTGCGCACCCGGCCCGCCAGGTCTTCAGGCTTGGCGGTGGCGCTCAAGCGCGCGGCGGGCGCAGGCGCGACCTCGGCTTTGACGCGCGGCAGCTCAGGCTTTTGCATCGGCACGATGTCGGTGAAAACGACGTCGGGCGCCGTCGTCAAAGGCTCGACGGGCGCCGCGAGCGGCTCGATCTCGACCGGGGTGGTGTCGGCCTCCACACCACACGCGTTGGCGCTGAGCGCACAAAGCGCGGTCACGACGGTACAAACAACGGTGAACGGCAAGCGACGCGTCATGAAAACTCCAGGGTGTCTGCGGTCAAACGGCTGACCCGCAACAACGATCTGACGCGGATACCATGGCGGGGCTGCTACCCACACAAGCTCAGTACGCGAACCCGCGCGAGCAAACGCGGCGGCGGCTGACAGCCGACCCCTGTGCGTGGGCTCACGTCGCAGGTCTTTTCGATCCGCGCGCGCGTGCCATCGTGCCTCGCATGAACACTTTCACACGCAGCGGCGCCGCCCTCAGCGCCATGTTCGTCACGGTCGCGCTTCAACAAGGGTGCCCGGGCGGTTCGTGCACCGTCGACGACGATTGCGTCGGTTCAGACGTGTGCGCGCAAGGCCAGTGCGCCGAATGCGCAAACGATGGCGACTGCGACAGCGGCGAGACCTGCCAAGACGGCAGCTGCGACGTTGCCGCCGAGGGAGAAGGTGAAGGCGAAGGAGAGGGAGAAGGTGAAGGCGAGGGAGAAGGTGAAGGCGAGGGAGAAGGAGAAGGAGAAGGCGAGGGTGAAGGCGAAGGCGAGGGTGAAGGTGACGGACCCGGCTCGCTGATTGCGCGCATCACGTGGGACACGTCTGATGGCGACCTCGACATCCACCTCACGCGGTCCGATGCCTCGCAGGGGTTTTGCGTCGACTCGCTGTCAAGCGAGGTGACCGCGGGCGACATCGGGCAGCAAGCGACGCTATGCGCGGACGCTCCGCTCGACTGCAACTACTCCTCTTGCAAGCCAGATTCGTTGTCGCCACCGCAATGGGACGCCGTGGCGGGTTTTAGCTTAGGTGACCCTGTCCTTGACATCGACGACGTCGCAGGCTTTGGTCCCGAGCAAATCAGCGTCGGCGCCATTTCCGCGGGATCGTACCTGCTGTCGGCACACGTGTTTTCGCGCGGCGCGGGGCCGGTCGCCGTCACCGCCACCATCGTCGTCAACGGCAGCACCGCATACTCGCACGTCGTTACGAGCGCCCCACGCTGGAGCGAGTTTGCGATAGTCAAGGTCTCCGACAGCGGCGTCGTGTGTGTGGAAGACTTGACGGATGGCGACCCGCTCGACGACTGCTAACGCCTCAGGCACGGCCGCGCAGTGTTGTGGCGGTCGATGTTGTCGCGCTGACGTCCGATCTGTGCCGCGTCAGTCGTTAAAGTAGGCCGTCGGACCAACTCGCCGGCGACGCACCCACAGATGCATGTAAAAACAGCATGTTAAGGCGACAATTGCAGCCGCGATTGACCGTACCGACCGGTCA
>JAYTVG010000634.1:0-4444 GCA_043744135.1 Deltaproteobacteria bacterium
CGCTCCTCGCCGGCGCCTAGCCACAAGCCCGTACAGCTCGCGATCCACGTTCCCGGTGTGGGTTGGTTTCGGGGAGGGCGGTTGTCTCCCGCTTGTGGCGTTGGTGCCGGCTGTGGTGCTCGGACGTGGACAGGAAGTCCGCTTGCTGTGCTCCTCGCCGGCGCCTAGCCACAAGCCCGTACAGCTCGCGATCCACGTTCCCGGTAGGGGTTGGTGTCGGGGCGACGTCGGCAGCTTGCGCTCTCGCGCTCGCGCTCGCTCTCGCTTGCGCTCGCTCTCGCTCTCGCTCTCGCTCTCGCTTGCGCTTGCTCTCGCTTGCGCTTGCTCTCGCTTGCGCTCGCTCTCGCTTGCGCTTGCTCTCGCTCTCGCTCTCGCTCTCGCTCGCTCTCGCTTGCGCTCGCTCTCTCGCTTAGCCTTTGACGCAGACGACTTGTTTGAGAGTGTGCTTCACCTCGACGAGGTCGCTTTGCGCCGCCATTACGGCGTCGATGTCTTTGTAGGCCGCCGGGGTCTCATCGATCACCGCGTCGTCTTTGCGACACTCAACGCCCTTGGTGTCGCGTGCGTGATCTTCTGCCGTGAAGCGCCGTTTTGCCTCGGTGCGCGACATCTTGCGGCCTGCCCCGTGCGAACAACTGCAAAAGCTCTCGGGGTTGCCCTTGCCCTGCACGATGAAGCTCTTCGCCCCCATCGAGCCTGGGATGATTCCGAGCTCACCACGCTTTGCGCTCACCGCACCTTTGCGCGTGAGCCAGACGTTTTCGCCAAAGTGCTGCTCTTGCTGCACGTAGTTGTGGTGGCAGTTGACGGCGACGTCGTCGGTCGTGAAGGCCGGCAGCTTCTTGGTCGCGCGCAACGCTTCAAGCACGCGCGCCATCATGACCTCGCGGTTGGTGCGCGCGAAGTCCTGCGCCCAGCCCACCGCCTGCACATAGTCGTTGAAGTAGCGGCTGCCCTCCGAAAAATACGCTAGGTCGCGGTCGGGCAACGTCTGGTCCAAACGCTGCATCTCTTGCTTGGCTTGCTCGATAAACATCGAGCCGATTGCGTTGCCGACGCCACGCGACCCGGAATGCAACATCACCCACACGCGCTTGTCTTCGTCGAGACAGACTTCGATGAAGTGGTTGCCGGTGCCGAGCGTGCCAAGGTGTTTGCGCGTGTTGGCGCGCCGCAGCTGCGGATACTTCGCGACGATCTCGTCAAAGCGCGCGTGCAATGTGCCCCACGCGTTGTCGACAGCGCCGGGCGCATCGCTCCATGCGCCACGATCGTTTGGCCCGCCGTCGTTGCTGCGGCCGTGCGGAACGCTGCGTTCGATGTTGGCGCGCATGGTCTTCAGATCGTCTGGGAGGTGCTTGGCCAACAGCGAGGTGCGCACCGCCATCATGCCGCAGCCGATATCGACACCGACGGCTGCAGGGATGATCGCAAAACGCGTCGCCACCACACTGCCCACGGTGGCGCCGATCCCCACATGCACGTCGGGCATGGCCGCGACGTGGTGAAACACGAACGGCATTTTCGCGAGGTTTCGCAGCTGTTGTAGCGCGCCTTCTTCCACCGGCACGCCCTTGGTCCAGCGCTGAATCGGCACGCCGTCAACGACGGTGGTGGTGTCGTGGTTTGACCACGTCGCATCGGCCATGGCGGTCGGGTTGGTCATAAGCCACCTCATCTTGTGATCTCGGCCCACGGGCACGCGGCCGCGCATTTGAACGGTTCGAAATCAACACTCGTGCAACAACGCTCGCGCCCGCGACCGCATTCAGCGCGGCACAGCGATCACGTCGTGAAAGCGCGAAAAATCAAGCTGCGTGCTGCCGTCGGGCAAAATCGACATGACGTCGACAAAACGTGAATCGAACCTGACGTCAGCGGTTTGGTACAAGTGTGACGCGTGGATCGTCTGCGACAGCGTGCCATCAAAGGCCGTCAGCGACACCGTCAAACGCAGGCGGCGCGCGACGAAATCTTCGGCGCTCACGCCAAACAGCGGCGAATCCGCCTCGACCTCGTGCATCACCGTCCACGAAAACAAAAAGATCGGTTGGGTGAGGCGCGTTAGCTTGAGATCGCGCACGCGCCGCATCCGTTCTCCCTCCGCGCTCACCTCGTCGCTGAGCACGGACACGGAGGCGCTCGCTTGCACCACGTAGTTGCCGCGCTCGTTGGCGACACGAAACATCAGCACGTTTTTGCCGTCGCGTTTGGTCATGACCATGACGTTGCTAAACAGCACACGCACGTTGGGGCGGGCAAACTTCGCAAACACCAAGCCGGTGGTGAGCGCCGTGAAAATCGTCGACACGGCGCTTTCACACACCACCAGCATGTTGCTCCACGTCGTCGTCGGCGTCATGCCGCCGTAGCCGATGGTCGCCCAGGTCTGCACCGAGAAGTAAAACGAATCGACCAAGCCGCGCGCGTTGCTGATGCTGCCTGGGTCGAGCGCGTACAGCACCGCGAACAAACCGTTGACGGCGATCTGCGCCGTGAACAGTGCGAGCAAGAACCACCGCCACGGCATGGTGAGCACGTCGTGGTACAGGTCGGCAAACGGCGCGGACTTGAGCCCGACCCGCACAATGGGAATGCTCGCCGGGTTCATCGAGCTGCCCGCCGCCGCCGTCGTTGCTGTCATTGAGCCGGGCTGCGCCATGCCGATCCCCACGCGTTGTCGACGACGACCACCGAAACAAACTGCCGATTGTCACTGCCGACCGGCGCTAGCGTCACAGCCTGAGGCTTACGGCTCGGTGTTCCACGCCTCAAGCGTGTGCTTGACGTCCGCCATAAATTGGTCCGCGGTGGCGCCATCGATCAAGCGGTGATCGAAACCAAGCGAAATCACACTCATGTTGCGGATCGCCAACACATCGGTGCCGTCGACGTCGAGCACCACCGGCTGCTTTTGGATCCGGCCCATGCCCAAAATCGCCACGTTGGGCTGGTTTATCACCGGCGTGCCGATGATGGCGCCGTAGTTGCCGGGGTTTGTCAGCGTAAACGTCGAGCCCATGAGCTCGTCGGGTTTGACCTTCTTGGTGCGTGCGCGCAGCGCGAGATCGGTGATCTGGTGCGCCAGTCCCCGCACGTTAAGTTGGTCGGCGTTTTTGATCACAGGCACCATCAAGCCGGGCTCGGGTTGATCGAGCGCCACCGCCATGCCGAGGTGGATGTCCTTTTTAAACACGATGTCGGTGCCGCGCACTTCCGCGTTGACATACGGATGGCGCTTGAGCGCTTGTGCGATCGCCGCCGCCATAAACACCGTGTACGTGAGGTTGACGCCCTCGTCCTTTTTGAAGTTGTCCTTGTGCTTTCTTCTGATGTTGTCGATGCGCGTCCAATCGACGTCGAAAAAGGTGTGCACATGCGCGCTGGTCTGCTTTGAGCCCACCATGTTTTTCATGATGGCCTTGCGCATCGAACTTGCCGGCTGCACGAGCTCGCGCGCAGCGCCCGGGAACACAAAGGCGGGACGTTGTGGTGCTGGTTGCGGCAACATTGATGCGCTCGCCACCGCGGGGCGTGCCGTCGGAGCCGGTGCTGCGAGCGTACCGTCGCGTTTGGCCTGCACGTAGTGCTGCAGATCTTTTTTGGTGACGCGGCCGTTTTGACCGGTGCCAGCGAGGGCATCAAGCTCGCGGTCGGCGACGGCGTTTTCGATGGCGATCTTACGCACCAACGGCGACACGAAGCGACCCGACGTCGTCGCTGCCGCCGGTGCCGCTGCTGCCGCCGGTGCCGGTGCCGCAACTGCAGGTGCCGGTGCTGCAGTGGGCGCTGCCGCTGCGGGCGCTGCGCTCGTTTGCGAGGCGGTGGCGCCGGGAGACGCTTCACCTTTTTGACCCACGTAGCCAAGCACAGAGCCGACAGCGACGGTCTTGCCCTCCTCAACAGCGATCGACAGCAACACCCCAGACGACGGCGCGGGAATTTCAGCCTCGACTTTGTCCGTCGAGATCACCAAGAGGTCCTCGTCCTTTTTGACGTCGTCGCCCGGCTTTTTGAGCCAGCGCACGATGGTGCCTTCGGCGATCGACTCTCCGAGCTGCGGCATGATTACCTTGTCGGCCATGGCATCCTCTTTCATCGTGCGCTGCGTGTTGCAGCAGCGCGACCCCTCGCGGTTAGCACAACTTTTGCGGCTCGCGCGACACGAACGGTGAGCAATTCATCGACCTGGGCAGATGAACTTCCGAATTCACCGGCCCGCCAAATTCACCGGTTTTGGCACCGCGCCCGTTTGGACGCGTGAGCGCGCCGTCTTTGCGGCTCCTCACCACGCTGCCGCTGTGCGATAGCTCCCGCATGTACAACCCCATGCGCATGTTGTGTTCCGTGGCCGCGACGTTCTTTGTGGCGTGCACGCCCGCACCGGTCGAAGCAGGCGAAGGAGAAGGAGAAGGCGAGGGAGAAGGAGAAGGCGAGGGAGAAG
>JAYTVG010000635.1:0-1400 GCA_043744135.1 Deltaproteobacteria bacterium
TCTTCCACGCGACCAAGCGCTTGCACGACGCCACCCTTGCCGATCGCGTCCGCCACGTTATCCACGCCCAAACCGTGCGCCGCCAGCTTCATCGGGTCGACGATCACGTGCACTTCAGCGACGTCGCCGCCTTGCACTTGCACGGACGCGACGCCGGGGATGGTGGTGATGAGCGGGCGCAACTTGAGGTCCGCTAGATCGCGCAGCGCAACCGAGTCGCGCGTCTTTGATGTCAGCGAAAAGCCCAACACCGGAAACACCGTCGGGTCCATGCGCCGCACTTCGAAGGTCACGCCCGCTGGCAACGACGGCAACGTTTGCGTCAACGCCGCTTGCGTCACGAGCGTGGCTTCGCTCATGTCGACGCCCCATTCAAAAGACAGCGCGATGTCGGCGGCGCCGCGGCTCGACGTTGAGCGCACGGTCTTGACATGCGGCACGGCGCGCAACGCCTCTTCCAACGGCCGCGTGATGTCGGTGACCATGCGGTCAATCGGTCGCTCACCCGCCTCGACACCGACAACGATGCGGGGAAATGCGATGACCGGGAACAGACCGACGGGCATAAACAGCGCTACGACACCACCAGCGATCGCCAGCAGCGCAAACACCAACAGCAGCGAGCGCCGGTGAGCGATCAGCCAAGCGCTCACTTGACGCCGTCCTTGGCGTCGTCGGTCGCGTCTTTTGGTGCCGCGCCATGTTCGCGTTTGTCGTCGCTGTCGGTGGGCTTGTCGTCATCGCGCAACCGGAAGCGCATGCCCTCTTCAAGCTCGGCGCTGCCTATCGTGACGACGAGCGCGCCCGCCTCCACCGCACCTGTGATGACAACATTGACGCCGTCGTCGACGACCACGTCAACCGCGATCCTTTTCACGGTGCCGCCGGCCGCGACCCAGACCGCGTGCGGTGCTCGAACGTTTATCAACGCTACTGTCGGCACCACGACGCCTGTCGCCGTGCGCACGACGATTTTGCCCTCGCACAAGGTGCCATCAATGAACGGGGTTTTGCCCGCCAACGCGATCACCACCGCAGCTTGGTGGGTATCGGCGTCGACCTGCGGATGCACCTGCACGACGGTGCCGTCGACAACGACGTCGGGCGCGTACAGCGCGCTCGTGTGCACGACTTGGCCCACCTGCAAACGCGCGACGGTGTTGGGCTCGACACCCAGGCGCACGCGCTGGGCGACCCCGGCCGACAAGATCACCACAGGTCCGCCCGCCGCCACGACGTCGCCTGGCTTGACATTGACGCTGCGTACCATGCCGGCGGTGGGAGCGCGCACCGTGCGTGTGCCACCGGCGGTGTCGACGGCTGCAAGCTCGGCTTTCGCTTTGGCAAGGACGCTGTCGCCGAGCGCGACCTCGGCGTTGGTTGCCAAGCCGTGCGCGCGC
>JAYTVG010000636.1:0-4440 GCA_043744135.1 Deltaproteobacteria bacterium
CGAACCGCCACCCTCTCGGGTCGACGTTCGTCGTCAAATCGAATTGTTCTCGCTTTGTCGCCCGTGGCCGCAAGGTGCGAGCGCACGACCGAGAGCAGCGCGAGCTTCCCTTCAACGTTGCCGTCGCCCAACACGACGCGGACGCCGTCGGCGAGCACCAGCTCCAACCCGCCGCTCGCGACGTGGATCTCGGCGACAGCGTCGCTGGCGGTCAGCTGGGCGACATGCGCGGCGCTGGCGAGTTGCGCAGCACTGCGCGCGTCGTGCTCCAAGTCAGCGATCGCAACGCCTGTGATGACGGGAAGATCGAGTCCGTCATCCGCGTGCGCGCGACGAAACACGTGGCCCTGTTCATCAACAAGGTAGGCGCCTTCGAAAAACACCGCGGCGACCGCGCTATTCGAGGTCACCGTGAGCTCGATGCTATCTGGGGGCACGCGGCGTGCGATCGCCGACTTCACGTATGGGTGCTCAAGTGTGCGGTAGACAAGATCGTCGAGGTCAACAGCGAACAACGGCGTGCCGAACGGTACCGCAACAAACGTCTTGATATCGTCGCCAAGCGCATCGGGCACCCCCACCACTGCGATGGTGCGCAACGGTAGCGCCGCGCTGTGTTTGACCGCGCTGCCGATCCCAAGCACTGTCGCGCACGCCCCGACGGCGACGGCTAACGGCAACAGCGCCCGCAAAACGCGTCGCGTGGCGCGCGTGTCAGTGACCAGACGTCTTGGCTCGGTTCTCAAGCGTGGTGCTGCTGCCCGCACTCCGCTCGTTGAGTGCGTGTTGCTCGGGCGACTTATCGCCTGACGGTCGACAGCTTTGTGGTTGGGACGCGGCATTGTCACGCGCTCACATCCGTCGCTTCGAAGCCGACGCGCTTTACTTCCCACTGTAGCTCGATGCCGAAACGTTGCTGGACGTCGTGTTGCGCGCGCCGAGCAACGGCGAGCACGTCTGTGGCGGTAGCTCCCCCCGTGTTGACGACGAAGTTTGCGTGGACGTCCGAGATCGCAGCGGCCCCGACGCGAAAACCCTTGAGGCCGCACTGCTCAATCAACCGTCCCGCGAAGTCGCCCGGGGGATTTTTGAAGATAGAGCCCGCAGAGCGCAGCTTTGGCTGCGAAGCGTGGCGAAGTGCGAGTTGCTGTTTTGCCATCGTGTCCATCGCCTCCGCGTCTTCAGTTTGACGATTGTCACACTGAAGAAGTGCTTGCGTCAAGACCGCCCCGCTCGGGAAGGCACTTGTGCGGTAGCCAAATTTGCAGTCCTGCCGCGACAGGCGCTGCGTGCTTTGCGCAGTGGCGACGTGGACGTCCACGACGGTGTCGCCGATCTCACCCTGCCGCGTCCCGGCATTCATCTTGAGGGCTCCACCGACCTGGCCTGGCGTGCCCATCCAGCCGACGGCGAGCGGCCAGCCAAGGTCTAAAGCCGTACGCGTCAAGCGTGGGTAGGTTGCTCCGCAGCCTACTTCGATACTTCGACCATTGTTGAATACACGAAGGGAGGCCAGATCACCTCGCAGCACCAACGTCAATCCCCTGATTCCGGCGTCTGCCACGAGCAGATTCGAACCGCCGCCCAAAACGAACAGGGGCAATGCGGCATCGTGCGCCGCAGCCAAGACGCGCACGACTTCAACATCGCTCGTGGCTGCGACCAACAAGTCGGCCGGACCGCCGATGCCAAACGTCGTGCGCTTGGACAGCGGTGCGTCGCGGTGCATCGCAAGCCCTTGAAGTTGCTGCACCACGTGCTCAAGCGCTGCGGTGGAGGGCTGAATCATGCTGCGCCAAGTCGCTGCAACAGCAAGGGACCGACGTTTGTGACGTCGCCCGCGCCGAGCGTGAACACGACGTCGCCTTCGCGTACGACGCCTTCAACTCTCGCGAGGGCATCGTCAAGTGACGTGGCAGCGATGGCGCCTTTGTGGCCGTGGGTGCGCAGGGCGTCGACCAGGCCCTGCGCGGTTGCACCCTCGATCGGCGACTCGCCCGCGGCGTACACCGGCGCCACGACGACGACATCGGCATCGTTAAAGGCACGCGCAAAATCATCCTTGAGGGCCGCGGTGCGCGTGTAGCGGTGGGGTTGAAAGAGCACCACGACGCGCCGTCCGGGATAGGCCACGCGGGCGGCGGCCAGCGTTGCGCGCACCTCGACGGGGTGGTGGCCGTAGTCGTCCACAACCAACACGCCTGCCGCTTCGCCTTTGTGCGTGAAACGCCGCTGAACGCCCTCGAAGTTGTGCAGCGCCCGCGCGCTGACTTCAAATGGCACCGCGAGTTCATCCGCGACCGCCAACGCAGCAAGCGCGTTTTGCACGTTGTGCGCTCCTGCCAGGTTCAAGCGGATGTGGCCGAGGTCGACGCCGCGGCGCCTCAGCGTGAACGAGGAGGTGAGCCCATCGTGCGTGACGTCGGCAGACTGGAAATCGGCTTGCCGCGAGCGACCGTAGGTAACGACGCGGCGCGTGATCTCAGGCAACAGCGCCTGCACGTTGGGCTCGTCGACGCAAACCACGGCGAGTCCGTAAAACGGCACGCGATTCAAAAACAGCGTGAACGCGGCCATGATCTCGGGCAAGCCGCCGCGGTAGTGGTCGACGTGCTCAAGATCTAAGTTCGTCACTACAGCAATCGTCGGAGTGAGACGCAAAAAGCTACCATCGCTCTCATCTGCCTCTGCCACCAGCAGTTCACCCGAGCCAAATTGCGCGTTAGAGCCCAGCTGGTTCACCTTGCCGCCGATGATAACCGTGGGGTCCAAACCACCTTCGTTGAGGACGGCCGCGACCAAGCTAGTTGTGGTGGTCTTGCCGTGCGAGCCGGCGACTGCGACGCCGTGCTTGAGTCGCATCAGCTCCGCCAACATCTCCGCACGCGCAATCACCGGGATGCCCACTTTGAGTGCCACCGCGACTTCGGGATTGTCGGTGTGCACGGCCGACGACATGACGACAACGTCGGCGCCGGTGACGTTTTCGGCGCGGTGACCCACGCTCACGACAGCGCCGCGCGCCTGCAAGCGCTTCGTCACGTCACTCGACTTGAGGTCGCTTCCATGCACCTCAAAGCGAAGCGCTAACAACACTTCGGCGATGCCGCTCATGCCAATGCCACCAATACCGACGAGGTGGACGCGCCGCACGCGACCTCGAAATAGCGACGTCATGCATCCCCCGCGATGTGAAAGCCGGTCAGTGCGCTGCGCGCGACGAATGCGGCGGCGTCAAGGTGACCGGCCGCGCGGGCGGCAGCCACCAACTGCTCGCGCCGCTGAGGCTTCAGCGCGTCGATGATTGCGTCCGCCAAGTGCCGTGGTGTCATCTGCGCCTGCGACAAGACGACGCACGCACCCGTGCGCGCGAGATCTTCGGCGTTTTTCGTTTGATGGTCGTCTGCGGCCTGCGGAAACGGCACCAAGATGGCGGGGACGCCCAGGGCGGTAAGCTCCGCGCACGACGTCGCGCCCGCGCGACAAATCACGATCGCCGCGCGGCGGTAGGTGTCGACCATGTTGTCGATGAACGACGCGACCACTGCAGGGATCGACGCCTGCGCATAAGCAGCCTTCACGCTGTCAACGTCATTGACGCCTGCTTGGTGGACCGCGGTGACAGTGATGCCAGCTGCTCGCACCAGCGCCAACGCCAACGGCACGGTCTCGTTGAGCGGCCGTGCGCCCTGGCTGCCGCCAAACGTGAACACCACGCCCGGTTCATGCGCCGGTGTGGGGAGGGCGGCGGCTAACACGAACGAGCGTCGCACTGGGTTACCGCTCAGCGTGACGCGCGCCGACGGAAAAAACGACCGCGCCGCGTCAAACGTCACGAAGACGCGCTTGACGAAGCGCCCAAGCAGCTTGTTGGTGAGGCCAGGAACGCTGTTTTGTTCGCAGATGGCTGTCGGCAGGCCGAGTGTGCGCGCGGCGACGATGACCGGACCTGACGCGTAGCCACCGACCCCCAACACGGCGTCGGCGCCAAACCGCTTGAGAATCGCGCGCGCATCGAAAACCGATTTCGGTAATTGCGCAAGTGTCGATACTTGTTTTTTTAAGCCCATGCGCTTGAGGCCGCTGATGGCGATGTATGCGAGTTGAAAACCCGCCTTGGGAACAGCGGTGGCCTCGATGCCCTTTGCGGTACCTACGAACAGCACCTCAGAGGCCGGCGACAGGTCGATGAGCGCTTCCGCGACCGCGATGCCGGGAAACAAGTGACCGCCTGTGCCACCGCCCGCAATCACGAGACGCATCGGTACTTTTGGTCCACTCGCATTGGCGCGTCGGTTCATACGCTTACCGCCCCACGTCGAGGAACTCGCCGGTGCGTCCGCTCGGTGAGCGCGCTCGCGGTGCGGCGTCGCTCGCTGGCACCGCGACAGCGACGCAACGCGCCAACACCCCAGCCAAAAACATACTGACGATCAAGCT
>JAYTVG010000637.1:0-4439 GCA_043744135.1 Deltaproteobacteria bacterium
GCGCCCGACGGCACCGCGCACACGCGCATGCTGCTCGAGTCGACCACCATCGGCCGCCACACCGACAACGACATTCAGCTGCTCGACCCCGAAGTGTCAAAGCAGCACCTCGTGTTGCGGCACACGCAAGAGGGCCATTTTTTGGAGGACCTCGGTTCCGCCAACGGCACGCTTGTCAACGGCGTGCGCCAGGGCAGGGTGCGGCTGCGCGACAATGACGTCGTCGTGGTCGGCAACTCGGTGTTACGCTTTCGCCTTGAGGCGGTGGCGGTGCGCCGTGCCCCCGTCACCGGCGATCGCGTGTCGTCGATTCAAGAAGCGCACCGCGACCAGTCGATGTCGTTTCGCACCGGGCCGCGCGAGGAGACCGGTGAGCTCACCAGCGTCACCATCGTGCCGGACCTCTCAAACGAAGCCGAAAACGTCTTCGCGCAGCCGATGGAGCCGGACTTTCGCGCCGAGTCCGCGGTCAAAGACGACCGCCAGCTGCGTCGCGACTACGAACGACTGCGCGTCGCCTACACGATTTCAAATGCCATCGGACTTGAGACAGACTTAGGCGCGCTCGGCGAGCGCATCGTCGAGGGCATTCGCGCCACCTTGCCCGCCGATACCGTCGTCGTGATGTTGCGCGATCCCACGCTGAAAAACAGCAAGGGCCTAGTGACGCTCGCGAGTTACGCCGGTCGCGGCAGCGAGGTGCGCATCCCTAAAGCGATCATCGAGCGCGTGGTGTCATCCGGACGCGGCCTACTCACCTCCGATGCGCAGCGTGACGTCAACTTGCGCCGGTCAGAAACTGTGGTGGGCCAGCGCATTCGGTCCGCGCTGTGCGTGCCGTTGCTGGTGCGCGGTGACGTCTTGGGCGTCATTCACCTGTCGTCGTCAAGCGCGGCGGGTGCCTACGAGGAAAAAGATCTCGCACTGCTGCGCGCGATCGCACAACCTGCCGGGCTGGCCGTCGCCAACGCGCGCTTGCTGCACAAAGCAGAAGAAGAGGCCCACCAGCGCGCAGAGCTCAGCCGGTTTTTGTCGCCTGCGCTCGTCGAGAAGGTCTTTAACAACGAACTCAACGTCGCCAAAGCGGGCGACAAGGTACAAGCCACGGTGTTGTTTTGCGACATCCGCGGCTTCACGCAGCTGGCCGATGGCAAAGCGCCCGAGACCGTGGTCTCCATGCTCAACGAATACTTCGAAGCCATGGTGGAGATCGTGTTTGATTTCGGCGGCACGCTCGACAAGTTCATCGGCGACGGCATGATGGCAGTGTGGGGTACGCCCGTGCCCGGTCCCGACGATCCCATGCTCGCGGTTCGCGCGGCGGCGCGCATGCGTGCGCAGCTGGACGTCGTTGTGAACGCAGCGCGCAGCACGCGCGGGGAGGCACGCTTAGAAGCCGGCTACGGCATCGCGTCGGGCCGTGTCATCGCCGGCGCGATGGGTGCGCGACGTCGCCAGGACTTCACCGTCATCGGCGACACCGTCAACTTGTCGTCGCGCTTGTGCGGGCAAGCAAAGCCCGGGCAGATCTTGGTGGACGAAAGCACCGAGCGCGTCTGTCGGCGCGGCGGCATCACCCTGCAAGCGCTGGAGCCCCGCACCGTGAAAGGCGTCGCTCGGCCGGTGCCGGTGTGGCAGGTGCCACACGGCATGGGCGGCGTCGACCGCACGCCGCTCGATGCGCCGCGCTTGGACGGCAAGGCTGGGGGCACGGATGGCTGAGGCCTGTCCGCAGTGCGAGGCCCACGTCGACGACACGGGCGTGGTTCCGGGGGCGCTGTTGCGTTGCGATCGGTGCGGCACGCGTTTTCCAAAAGCGCGGGCGGCGCGCATCGCAGGTGCCGGCGTCGACGCCAAGACCTGGAGTGTGCGCGACGACGATCGTGGACTAGGCATTCACCCCGCGCTCGCCAAAAAATACGGCCGCGGTCACTCGATTCCCGACGGTGCAGCGCTCGAGCCCTCGGGCCCCGTGGCGAGCCCACCCGACGTCGCTGCTGTGGCGCTCGCGTCGCCGCCCGTGCTGTCGCCGCCCGTGCTGTCGCCGCCAGCCATGTCGCCGCGCATCGAGACGCGTGTGTTGGCCAAAGTGCCCGGCGACGACGACCCCGCGACGACAAACCCCGGCCGCCCGGCGAAGAAACCTGACGCACCGCGCGCCAAAGAAGCCGAGCCCGTCGACGTCCCGCCTCGCATCCCTGGCTATACTGCCACCGAGCTCATCGGCAAAGGCGCCATGGGTCGCGTCTACCGCGCCACGCACACCGCCAGCGGGCGTGCGGCTGCGATCAAGATCTTGGCGCCGGAGCTCGCCGCGCGCCCCGACTTTATCGCCCGCTTCGAGCGCGAGGGTGCTGCCATGCGCGCCGTGGCCCACCCGGGCGTGGTGGTGGTGCTCGATCAGGGTGCCGCGCTGCAACCCGATGGCAACGAGGCGCACTACATCTGCATGGAATTCATCGACGGGCAGGTGTTGCGCAAAAACCTCGAGACGGCTGGGCGAGGTCAAGCGCTCGCGCCCAAACAAGCACTGCGCTTCGCGCGCAAGATTGTGCAGGCGCTCGGCGCCGCCCACGCGCGGGGCGTCATCCACCGGGACTTGAAGCCCGAAAACATTCTCGTGCTCGGGCCCGACGGTGCTGAACGTTTGGTGTTGGTGGACTTTGGCTTGGCGGGGATCTTGGACGAGGAAAACGACCCGCACCCAAATCTCACCAAGAGCCGCATGACGATGGGCACTGTGAACTACATGGCTCCAGAGCAGCGCACCGACGCCAAACGCGTCGACCAGCGCGCAGACCTGTACGCCGCCGGCGTCATCTTTTACGAGCTGCTGACGGGGGACTTGCCGCTGGGTCGCTTTGCGTTGCCGACGGAGCGCGGCGCGCCGGTGCCGTTGTCCGTCGACAGGTGCATCGTGCGCGCGCTCGCCCGCAACCCCGACGAGCGCTACCAATATGCCGGGCAGTTGGACAAGGACCTCGCGCAGATCGAAGCCGAAATCGACCGCGACGCACCCAGCGTGAGCGGTGAGCCGAGCACTGAGCAAAACGACACCATCCCCGGTCGCGCGGCAGGCGCATCGACGCCAAACGCCGCCGCGGTGAGCCCAGAGCGCGGCGAGTTCGTGAAGCGAAATCTGCAGCGCGCCGCCGCCGCGAACGACGCCATCACGACCGCACCAGGCATGAGCGATGTGCTGGCGGTTTCGGGTGGCAGCGCGTTTGTCTCGTCACCGAGCACGTTGTGGCGCCAAGTGCTGTCGTGGGGTCGCTGGCCGGTCGCTGCGGTTGTGGTTGGCACCGCGCTAGGCCTGTTGGTGTTGCGCGGCGGCTGCATCGTGCTGTGACGCGTCCGCCGTCGCGCGCCCACGTCGCAGTTTCGCTTCAAGCAGCGCGGCGCTGCCGCACACGACCAGCAGCAGCGCCCTGGGCCACACGGCATCGTTGACGACACCGGCGTCGCCCGCAAACACTGGCTGGTACAACAGCGGCGCACAGGCGCACGCAGCCCATACCGACCACCGCCTCGTCAACGCGGCACCCGGCACCAACCACAGCGCGTACCAGGGGTGCAGTGTCGGCGACAACAGCCACAACAAGCACAACGCGAGCGTGACTGCGTCGGCGCCGGCCGGCCGCGTGCGCGCGATCCACACCACGCCCGCGAGCAGCACCAGGGCCGCGATGGCGCGCGCAAAAAACCCCGCGTCGAGCAGCACCTTTATCGCATCGGGCCCCGGGTGGCCGAGCGCGACCAAGGTGCGCCCGCTTTGTTCGACCCACGCACCGAGCGGGGCCCGGCTGAAGTGTGCGTGGGCATAGATGCCGGCGTGCGCGCGTGCGTGAAACGTCGGCAGCAACGGGCGCTCGATGAGCGCGAACGCCACCGGCATTGCCCGCCACCGCGTCGCGTACTCAAACAAGCCAGCGCCGATGGGGGCACCCGCACTCACGTGGGGGACGGCGAGCAAGACCGTGCCGAGCGCGCACAGGGCGAAAGCGCGTAGGCGTGCACGCGGCGGCAGCGCGAGCAACCCCAAGATCGCGAGCGGCTTGACGTGCACGGCGAGCGCCAACAGCGCGCCCACTGCGACCGCACCGTGCGCGAGCAACGCCGCGCACAACAGCGCCATGCCGAGGGCGTCTAGGTGATAGCCGATGGCGACCTCGAGCAGCACCAACGGCTGGGCCCCGTACCAAACATACGCCTGCGGATGTCGCCGTCGCGCAGCGAACAACAGCACGATGATGCCGAGGTCGGACGCGACCAGCAGCGCGCGCAGCGGTGCCGCGGGACGGCCGACCGCATCGCCAAGCGCGACGGTCGCCCACAGCACAAGCTCGCTGCCCGGCGGATACGCCGCGGCGATGTCGGGGTGGTTGACGCGGGCGGTGGTGCCATCGTCGGGCGCCGGCGTCACTTCAGCGGGGGGCGTT
>JAYTVG010000638.1:0-4438 GCA_043744135.1 Deltaproteobacteria bacterium
GCGGGGACTTTGCCATGGCGCACCTTGGCACGACGGGGGCCGCCGGCTCAACATCCATCGGCCGCGCGCCCGTGTGAATTACTTTGTTCACCGCCCACCGTCGGTAAATTCCTTCGTTCACCTCCCAAGGTCGGCGAATTACTTCGTTCACCTCCCAAGGTCGGCGAATTACTTTGTTCACCTCCCAAGGTCGGCGAAATGCGTTCCCTCAACGGCAAGGACCGGCGGCGTTTCGCGACGACATACAACGCATAGAACTGTGAATTTCGGTGTTTGCGCAGCAACTGGGGTACGCTGATGCGTGATCGTCACCTGCCCTGCTTGCATGAGTCAGTTTCGCGTGCGCGACGCCGCTGTGCCAGTCGACGGCGCGCGCTTGCAGTGCGCACAGTGCCACGTGATGTTTTTGGCGCGCCTCCCTGCGCCAGCCGACGCAGACTTCGTTTCACCGATCGCGCCGCCCCTTGCAGCGCCGCCTCTTGCAGCGCCGCCTCTTGCAGCGCCGCCCCTTGCAGCGCCGTCGCCTGCCGCCACGTTGACAGCACCGCCTCGCGTCGCAGAGGGGCGCGTCAGCCGCACGTCGGCAGGCTTGACCGGGTCGCGCGCCGACACGACGTCACCGCTGTGGTCGTGGGCCAGCCTCGTCGCCGGTGTCACGGTGGCCTGCGCAGGAGCGCTCGTGACGGCGTGGACAAACGAGTGGGCGCATCTCGACGCGGCCTTGCTCAAACCGTTCGCCGTCGTCGGCGCGGCACCGGTGACGGGCCCGCTTAACGACCCGGCCGCGCTGCGCACCGAGGCGAAGGCCGCCGCTGACAACGACGAAGCGCCCGCGGCATTGGTGAAGTGGGCGCGCGTGCGTGCGGCGCTTCCGCATGATGCGACAGCGATGGCCGAGGTGCCACGGCTGTTGGCGCTGCTCGGCGAACAGCAGGGGGCACAGTGAGCGCGGTGCGACCGATCTCTCGTGGTGCGGTGATCGCAATCGGCCTGGCCGCAGCGCTGTCGACCGGCGCCGCCAGCGCCCAGCGTGTGTTGGTCGTGGCGTCGGACCAGCCGGCGTTTGCTGACGCTGCGCGCGCCGCCATGACCGTGCTCGGCGACGACGCGGTGTTGGTGCGGGCCGACGACAGTGCACGGGCGTTGCTCGCGCAAGCAAAGGTCGTGATCGCGGTTGGCCCGCTCGCTGAGCGACTGGTGTCGGCTGGAATCGTCGGTGACACACGCATGGTGTCGTGTTTGTCGCCGCGTGTGCCGGCGCGGGGCTTTTCCATCCCGACGTCGGCGTCGCCGCGCGAGGTGTTTGAGCTCGTGCGCCAGGCGCTACCCAACGCCAAGACCGTTGGCATCTTCCCGTCCGAGCGCACGTCGATGCAGACGCTCGAGGCGGCGGCGAGCGAAGCCGGTTTGCGCATCGTGACGGCCGGTCCGACCGAAGGCTTCGACACCGCGTTAGACCGTTTGGTCGGCAACAGCGACGTCGTGTGGATCGAAGACCTCAACGTACTGCCCACGGGCGGCAGCGCGCTGGTGGTCAAACGCGCGCTCGATCAAGCCAAGTCCGTCATCGGCCCCAACCGCGCGACGGTGCTGGGCGGCGCGCTTGCGGCCATCGTGCCCGACCCGATCGAGCACGGCCGATCGGCTGCGGAGCTGGCGATGATGTTGGTGCGCGGTGGCACCCCCGACGTCGTGCAATCACCTGCGGGCCGCTTGGTGCTCAACGGTGCGCTGTTGCGCACCCTCGGCGTCGCCCTGCCGCCCGCGTTGGCGCGCCGCGCCGAGACCCTGCAATAGCGCTACCCCGGCAAGTCGCCGCTTCGCAGCGTCTCCAAGCGGCATTTGGTTTGGCTGAGTTCAGTCGCCGCTTGCGCGCACAAAGCGTCCATCAGCTGTCGAAAGGCGCCGACCGTGAGTGTGGTTTTGTGAATCTTCATGGCTTCACTGTCGGACCCGCCAGCCGACAAGTCCAAAAATTCGCCAACCTCGCGACAGCAACAGGCCTCGACCGCTAACGGATCCGACTTGCGGCCTCGGCTGAGTTGCTGGCCGCGCGTCACGCGCACGGTTTGGCTTTTGATCCACCCGCAACACTATCCTACATGCGCCGATATTTCCCACGTCAACCCGAGCGCGACCCATCCGGACGTTTCGCCCGCGATGTGCGCGACGTACCTTTGAGGCATCACATGCGCGGTTTCGTCCTCGTGCTCGCTGCGTTTGCTGCTGTCCCCAGTTTCGCGCAAGCCGTGCCGGCGGCGTGGACATGTCCCGCGAATTACTACGCGGACAACGATTGCGATTGCGGCTGCGGCGCCCCCGACCCCACCTGTCCCGCCGAACCGACACTGGCGAGCTGCGCGTACTCTTGGTGCGATCAGGGCCAGGTGCCCACAGCGGCCGACCCGAGCCTTTGCGTCGCCAATGTCTGCGGCGACGGCGTCGCGCAAAACGAAGCCTGCGACGACGGCGACACGCTCGCTGACGGGGCCTGTAACGCCGACTGCACCGCCGTCAACGCCGGCTTCGCGTGCGGGCGCTTTTCATGCCACCCCCTCGTGTGCGGCGACGGGATCCGCGAAGCAGCAGAGGGCTGCGACGACGGTAACACCGTCGACGCTGACGGCTGCGACGCAGCGTGTGTCGTGCAAGCCGGCTTCGCGTGCGATGTCGCAGGCCAGCCGTGTCACGCTGTGGTGTGCGGCGACAGCGTCATCGACCACACTGGCGGCGAGACCTGCGACGACGGCAACGCCGCCCCCGCCGACGGCTGCGACGTCAGCTGTGTCAACGAGGACGGTTTCGTCTGCGTCACCGCCGGTGAGGCGTGTCGCGCCATCGTGTGCGGTGATGGCGTCGTCGACTTTGTCGCGGAAGGTTGCGACGACAGCAACACCGTGGCAGGCGATGGCTGCACCGCCACCTGCCAAACAGAGGCGGGCTACACGTGCCCGTTTGCTGGCGGCGCATGCACCCAAAACGCGACGGGGCCCGAGGGCTGGCTGTGTCCAGCGACGTATTATGGCGACAACACCTGCGATTGCGGCTGCGGCATCGTCGATGTTGATTGCTGCGACGGCAGCTGCATCGAAGCAGCCTGCACAGGTGCCATCTGCGACTACTGCTACGACGCCAGCCACGCGCTGGATTTCGCAGCCTGCGACGTCGACCACGCCGACGACGACCAATGCCGCGCACAGGGCGAAGCCCGCCTCGCCGCCGGCGGTGAAGGTGAAGGCGAGGGCGAGGGCGAAGGCGAGGGTGAGGGTGAGGGTGAAGGTGAAGGCGAGGGTGACGCGCAAGGCGGGGGCTGCAGCGCCACGCACGCGCACAGCGCCAGCCCCGTCCCCGGCATGGTGGCTGTGGTGCTCCTTGTTGTTCGACGTCGGTCCCGCGACAACGGCTGATTGTTGAGCGCCACAAACCGCCCTTAACATGCGGGGGTTTTCTTGGCAGGAAGCGTGATGCCGAAACTCGCACGTCACAGCAAGTCAAAACGCACGCTCGCGCAAACCGCCGACAAATACGCGCTGTACCGGTTGTCGGTGCAAGACCCCGAGCACGAGGTGCCGCAGTTCGTGCGGTTTTTTAAAGACAGCTTCGGCGCAGTCCCGACGTCGCTGCGCGAAGATTTCTGCGCGGCGGCTGCTGTCTGTTGCGAGTGGGTCAAAAGTGCCAAGGATCGCGTCGCGGTCGGCGTCGATCTTGACCCGGAGCCGCTCGCGTACGGCACCAAACACTATCTGTCGCAGCTCACCGACGACCAACGCGCTCGCGTGTCGTTGCGCGAGGAAAACGTCCTCGATGCGCGCCACAAAGCCGACATCATCGCGGCGCAAAACTACAGCTTCTATATTTTTAAGGAGCGCGCCACGGTGCTGAAGTATTTCAAGGCCGTGCGGGGAGCGCTGCACACGCAAGGTATCTTCGTCGTCGACATGCTCGGTGGCGGCTCGCTGTACGACGAAACCACCGAAGAAAGCCGACAAGTCGCGCGCGTGACCGCCGCAGACAAACTGTTGCCACCGTTTCGCTACGTCTGGGAACAAGAGCGTTTTGATCCCATCACGCACGACGCGCTGTTTCACATCCACTTTCGATTCCCCGACGACAACAGCGAGATTCGTCGCGCCTTCAGCTACGACTGGCGGCTGTGGACGTTGCCCGAGGTGCGCGAGCTGTTGGTCGAGGCCGGTTTCAGCAAGGTCCATGTGTACTGGGAGACGCAAGACAAAGACGGCAACGACTCAGGAAACTACCGCCGCGCAAGCAAAGGTCGACCGGACCGCGCATGGCTCGCGTACGTGGTCGCAGAGCGCTAACGAAGCGCCACGTGCAGGCGTCCCAAAGTCTGGCGGACGTTGCGCGTGGTCACTTCACCGACCTTGGGAGGTGAACAAAGTAATTCACCGACCTTGGGAGGTGAACAAAGTAATTC
>JAYTVG010000639.1:0-1397 GCA_043744135.1 Deltaproteobacteria bacterium
ACCCGCGCCCACTTCGAGCGCGCTGTGCAAACCGTTGACCTCGATGAGCTCCTCCACGGTCAAGCCGGAGTCGCGCGCGACATCAAACGCGCTCTGCCCGGGCTGCACCACGTAGTAGCGACCCGGGATGCTGTCGGTGTCGGTCGCGGTGGGGCCAGTGGCGCAAGCGACGGCCGAACCGAGCAAGATTGAGGGAAGCGCAGCCGCGATCGCGGATCGCCGCTGGGGTGTGGGGCCGCGAGACACCAGCGATCCATCGCGTGCGTTGTCGATGCAAGCAATAGCCGGATGGTGTCTGCGAGCGTGCCAACAAGCTTGACGACGTTGGAGCTGAACAATGCGGTCTTGTTCAGCTCCTCACGCCCCGCTTCAATGTTCACCAGTAGCTAGGTGAAGTGGTCGGAGCGACAGGATTTGAACCTGCGACCCCTTGACCCCCAGTCAAGTGCGCTACCAAGCTGCGCCACGCTCCGACACAGTGTGCAGGTATCGGGCTTGCGGTTAGTCTGTCAACGACCTTCTTTGCTTCGGAACGCCAATGACCCAAATGCAACGCAGCACCGTCGAATACGATTGTTCATCTCCCAAGGTCGAATTCGATTGTTCATCTCCCAAGGTCGATGAATTCGCCGCCCACAGCCAGTTGTGGAAACTCCTGTGGTTAGCGGTCGCGGCTGTCGGGGTCATTGTCGGTCTGACGTATTTGGAGCCGTGGGCGCAAAAATACGAAGTCAAAACCGCCACGACGGCCATGTGCTCGGAGCTGGTTAGGTCGCGAAAGATCGGTCCCGTCACTGACCCCGTGTTGTCCACTTGGATGAGCAAGATCCGCGCTGCAGGCGTGCACCTCGCGCGACCCCAAGACGCGACAGCCGAGCTCAGCAACAACGGCCGCAGTAGCTACTTTTGCGACGTCAAGGTCAGCTACGACACCGTGACGCCGTGGAAATTTGTCGACATCATCTACCCAAGTCTCAAGCCCCTGCAGTTGCACCACATCGTGCGCCTGCACAAAGAGATGAACACGTTTTGACGCCACGCGACATGCTTTGGGTTTCGGCCTGATGCCTGCTATCGCGCCCACCATGACGGCCGCGCACGAGCAACGCATCTTGGATCACGCGGATGTGGCACGCGTGGTGTCGCGCTTGGCCTACGACATCGCGGATCGCACCGCAAAAGACGCGCAAGCGCCGCGCGCAGTGCCCAACCGCGCCATCGCTGTCGTCGGCATCCGCACCGGCGGCGCCCACCTTGCAGGACGCTTGTCGCGAGCGCTGACTGACATCGTGGGCCAACCCATCGACGTCGGCCTGCTCGACATCACGCTGTACCGCGACGATGTGCTGCTCGGCGGGCGGCCCGCGCCACTGTTGCGCGGCACGGATGTGCCGTTT
>JAYTVG010000640.1:0-1396 GCA_043744135.1 Deltaproteobacteria bacterium
CTCGGGGAACTCAACCACCCTAGTTTTGACGAGGAGATTCCGTTGTTGGTGTTGCGCTTCGCGAGCGCGTTTTTCGTGCGCGGTGCGCTGTTTTCCGTCGACAAAAAGCGCGACCAACTCAGCGGCATCGGCGGCTTTGGCCTGGGCGTTTTGGATCCTGGCCGCCTGGTGCATTCCATTCACGTGCCGCTGCACGCGGATACGGTGTTTGTGCGCGCGCTGCGTGAGCGGCGCGGCGTGCGCCAGCAGTTTTTTGAAAGTGAGTGGAACGTGCGCCTGAGCACTTTGCTTGGAGGTCCGCGCCCGCGCGATGTCTACACCGCCCCACTGATCTCGCCGCGAGGCATCGAAGCGATTTTGTACGCCGACAACGCCACCGAACAACGTCAATTTCCCGATGTGCATTTGCTGGAGATCTTCTTACAACAGTCCGCCGCGGCGCTTGAGCGCGCAAACCTCGCGCGTGAGGTCAAACGATTGCTCGCGGCGTCGGTTTAGTGAGGAATTCGAGATGACGACGTCGCACCCAGGCCAACGCTACTATCAACAGTTTCCGGCGCCGCCCGATCTTTACGCGACCGATCGCGCGCTGCACGCGGAGCTCAAACATCGCCTGCCGCAAAGCGTGCAAGTCACCGCGGCGCAAAAGCTCGAGGCGCTCGGCGCAGCCACCGCGGGCGAGCTCGCCGAACTGTCAACGCGCGCGGAGGCTCACCCGCCGGTGCACGTCCCCTACGACGCATGGGGGAGGCGGGTGGACCGCATCGACACGTCGCCCGCGTGGAATGAGTTGAAGGCGTTTTCTGCGCGCCACGGCCTGGTCGCCGTCGGTTATGACGCCACCCTCGGCGCTCACCGGCGGGTGGTGCAAGCAGCAATGCTGCACGTGTACTCGGCGACGAGTGCTGTGTACTCGTGCCCCTTGGCGATGACTGACGCGGCCGCGCGCGTCATCATGGATCACGGCTCAGCGACGACGAAAGAGCGCTTGCTGCCGCGCTTGCTGAGCACGGACCCGACGCAGTTCATCACGTCGGGGCAGTGGATGACCGAGCGCACCGGCGGCTCTGACGTGTCGATGACGTCGACGGTGGCGTCGCACCTCGCTGGCGAACGCTACGCGCTGTCCGGCGTGAAGTGGTTCACCAGTGCGACCACGTCGGAGCTTGCTATTGCCCTTGGGCGCATCGAAGTGGGCGGCGAGATGGTGGACGGCAGCCGCGGCTTGACATTGTTCGCTGTCGACGTGGTGCGCGAAGCCGCGGGCGGGCTGCAGGGCATCACCGTCAACCGCCTCAAAGACAAGCTCGGCACGCGGGCCCTGCCGACCGCCGAACTTACGTTGACAGGTGTGGAAGCGTCGCAGCTGGGGGAGGTAGGGCGTGGGGTTGCGTGT
>JAYTVG010000641.1:0-1396 GCA_043744135.1 Deltaproteobacteria bacterium
GCGGCCTTTTTCGGCGGGGTCGTCATCGGCGCGCGCTGCTGTTGCACGTGCGTTGCTTGGGTACCGTTTGCGTTTGCTACCTCGGTGGGGGTTGGTCGCTTCGTGGCCGGCGTTGGCGACGCCAGCGGCTTCACAGCGGGGGATGTCGTCGTCGTCGGTGCGCTCGACGGCGCTGCCACCACGCGCAACTGCGCTTGGCGTGCGACCGACGCGCCTGGCCCCGACGGCAACTTGTCGCGCAGCGCCTGTAACCCCGCCCAGCGCGGATCGACCCAATTGGGGTCGCGGGCTGGCGGCTTGAAACCACACGGTGCCGTCGGCTTGGCCTTGGACGAGTCGCACGCCGGGTGCAGCGGCAACTCCAAAAACAACTGCTCACGCAACAAATCGCCGACGCGAATGAGGTTGTCTTGAAAGGATGCGACGTCGATGTCCTCCAAATCGGTGACATCGGCGTTCATGGGGTTTCCCTTGTCGTCAACACCAGCGCCATCTTCGTCATCAATGACGGTGGGCTTTTCGCGCGGCACGAGACGCAAGTCGATTGGCAGCTCGACGTCGAACGGCACGTCGTTTAAACAGCGCACACACGGGTGTTCCAGGCAAAACGACGCTGTGCCCTTGGTGTGCACAAAGCCGGCCTCAAGTGCGAGGTGCAGGTCCAAGCGCGACGGTCCGCGCCCGCGCCATTTCAACTCCGCACCGTCGTCGAGCAGCGTGCTGATATACGCCGCCGGAAGGTTCTCTTTGATGTTGACGCCGCCCTCGTCAAGGTCATCGAAGGGAACGTCGAGATCGACAACTTCGCCGTTTGGCGAGGGCATGACGCGACCGGTGTTGCCGTCTGGGAACACCCGCGCCTCATGCTTTTCGCGCGCGCGTTGCACGGACGGAGAGGATGGATAGCGTGTGTGGCGATCGTTGCGCATGCGTGAACGCTATACGCAACGCACGGAAATTACTTTGCTCAGCTCCCAAGGTTGATGAATTCATCGACTCTCAGCAAATGAAATGAGTCGCGCAACATCGTTCGATCGCTTCGTCATCTTCGAGGGTGGCGTCGCAGCGCCCCGCTCACCCTGACGTCAACGAGCCGGCCCGCCCGCCTCCTGTTGAATTTGGCGTTCGGGGTATTTGTAAAAGCACACCGCGCTTGCGACGAGTGCTAAGGCGGCGAGCGGCCCCGACAGCTGAATCCCAAGCGGACTTTGCGTCGATGCACCAAACGCGGCCGCGAACCAACCCACAAGACCGCTCGCAACGCCGAGCGCGATTTTTTGCAAAAACCCCTGAGCGCCAAAGAACACTGCCTCGCGACGATGCCCGGTTTTTTTCGCGTTGGCGGCGCAGATGTCCGCGATCATGGCGTTTGGCAGCGCCAAAAACATCGCGACGG
>JAYTVG010000642.1:0-1395 GCA_043744135.1 Deltaproteobacteria bacterium
CAATCCGCCGCCGCCGCACGAAATCGAACGACTGCCGCACGCGCCGCGGCTTACGTGCCAAAGGCCGAAATCGTCGCGACAACACACAAAAGACAAACGATACCGCTTCGCCGTCGACGCGTGTGTCGATTGCTGTTTGCCTGTTTGGCGAACAATCGAGGTGGGCGCGCGTCAAACGACCGTCCAAACGCCAAACGCCAAACGCCGCCACCGCGCCGCGCCATTTTCTCTTCCTCTCCGCCTCTTCCTCCATCCACACACTTTTCATCAACGCACCGTTGAACATATCTGTCATACCGACGCAGAGGCGCAACGCGGCAACGAGAAACGTCATCGGTTGTCGAGCGAGGTGAGTGCACGAAAACGGCAACGCTCAAAAAATTGCGATATTTGTCTGATTTTGTTGTCTCTTTCACTCGTTCGTTCGCTCGTGCGCTCACAAGCCGTAACGCGCACGGAACAACGTCTTTGGCAGCTGGTCGACGAGCCGGCGCCACGGCAGCTCGACGACGGCCCGCTCGCGCGGCGCCGCGAACGTCGTCAGCAGCTGCGTCTTGAAGCGATTCACCACGCCGCTGCGACGCGCGCGTCACATCCGGCGCCGCAAACGAAACAAAGCGTCGTTGGCGCGCACCTCGTGTTGTCGGGATACGCGACCGTCGCGCCGCCGGCAGCGGCAGCGAGCGGCTGTGCGCGCGAGTGGCGCATCGCGATTGGTGAGGGTGCGCGCGCGTTTCGCTCGCTCGCGGTCGCGCACCGCCGAGAAATCGACGACGACGAACCACGCCGCCGAGTAGAAGCAAAGGCGCTCCGGCTTCGCGACGTCGACCGACACGCCTGCCGCGCCGCCGCCAAACGCTCAGCGCAACACGTCCCTCGCTCTCGCCCGCACACCCCAGCGCACCTTCGATCGCCTCTCGCCGGCGCGCCAGCAGCGGCGGCATCGACACGCTGCGCGGCCACCGTCACAAAGAGCCGGCGGCAGCGAGCGACGCGCTGCTCACCTCGACGGCAGGCGCGAGAGCGGCGCAAACACGGCGGCGCGGACGTCCCACCAACGCACGTTGTTGTCGCTCGTCACCACGCACTGCGCCGCGCGCCGCCAGCGCCGTCAACGCACAAGCACGCACGCACGCACACATGCGCACACCAGCAAGCCCGTGCGCGTGAGCTGCAGTGCCGCCGCGCCGGCGTCCAGTCGCGGCAGCCGCGTCGTCGTCGCCGGTCCGCTCGCCGCCGCCACGACGACGCTCACCACGCGCTCGCTGTCCGCAAACGCCACGCACGGCCCGCTGCGCAAAAGAGGCACTCGTCACGTCAACATCAAAACCGAAACAACCCCCGTGGAGAACAACTCACACGCGCGTCGTTGCCGCCGTCAGCGCCACGACGCGG
>JAYTVG010000643.1:0-4424 GCA_043744135.1 Deltaproteobacteria bacterium
TTGCCGCTGTCAAAGATCAGTGCACCGTCCTGCGCGCAAACGTTGGTGCGTGCCGATGGTTCGCCAGTGTTTCTCGAGGTGCACGTGTTGCAGCGCCGCGCAGGAGTGACGCGCCCGCAGCAAAGGCTGGCCGCGCTCTTGCGGGCCGTGTCGATCGAGGAAAATCGCGCGCGCCTAACCCTGCGAAACGATCGAACTTCGCCCCGGTCCTGAACGGTTACGTTTAAACAGCGCCACCAATGCCTCAAACGCGCGGTCGCTAGCTTCGGCGTCGAAGCGCGCGCCGTGATCGCGCATAAACGCGTGCTCAGCGTCAAACAGCCGCGCTTCGTAGCGCACCGCAGCGTCGTCGAGCGCCCGGTGGATAGCGCTGCGACCGTGCGCGGGAATGTGCGGGTCGTCGCGCCCCCACACCAGCAACAGCTCGCCGTTGAGGTCGCGTGCGCGCCCGAGCGTGTCGACGTTTAAGCTAGCGCCGAGGGTGCCGTTGTGGACACCCGTCGGATAGCAGCACGCCACCGCGCGCAAGCTGCCCAACAGCGCCGCGCGCCACGCCAAATGCCCGCCAAAACACCAGCCGACGGCGTACACATCAGCACTGTTAACGTCGTCGCGCGCCGTGACCGCGTCGATGACGGCGGCGACATCGCGGTCGATGTCCACCAGCTCGACGCGCGCAGACGCGTCCAACGCAAGTGCGCGATCGTGTTGGAAATCAAACGCGACGCCGGCGGCGACGATGCCGCGGTACAGCTCGGGCGCCACCACCACAAAACCGTAGCTCGCGAGGCGACGGACCATGCGCAAATGCGCGGGCGTCAGCTGAAAGATGTCGGGGTATGCAAGGACAGCCGGCCAGCGCGTGCCGCCGGTGGGCACACTCACGGCACAGCGAATTCCCGCGATCTCGATGGTGGTGTCGACGACCTTCATGCACACGCCTCACCCGCAGCGCCCTTGAGACCGCACCGTAAGTGATCGAGTGGACCACGTAAAAAGAAAACGCCGCTGACCGGCAGCGGCGTTTCATCAGATGGACAACGACGTGGCTATTGGCAGATGGACTGCACGATGCACGGCACCGCGCAGCTCGGATCGTCGGGTGCGCAGCCAATGGCATTGCAGACGTCGAGCTGCACGCAGGTCTGGCCGGCGCCGCAATCGGCATCGCTTTGGCATGTGACGGGCGCGGGCGGCACGCATTGGCCCCAGCACACGTCGGTGCACGCGACCAACCCTTGGGCATCGGCGACGCAGTTTGGATCGCGCAAGCAGATCTCGCTGGCGTTGCAGCGCAGGTCGGGGCCGCAGTCGCTGTCGCTGACGCACTCGGCGGCGGGCGGTGGCACGATGGGGTCGCACGCGACGCTGCCGTCGGGGAACACCACGCAAGCACTGCCGGGGCCGCACAGGGCTTCACATTCGGTAAGGTTCGGCACGCACTGGCCATCGACGGGTGGTGGTGGGGGCGCTGCGCAGTCGGGCGTCGTGGGGTCGCACGCTGGGCGGTCGCCCGCGAAGAACTCACAGTGCTCGCCGGCAGCGCAGTCCTGGTCGCTGGTGCAGCTCGTGGCCACCCCGACGCACTGCGGACCGTCGGGGCCGTCGACGCAGGTGGTGCCGACTTCACACAGCACGTTTGCGCACGTCAAACCACCGTCGAGGGGCCGGCACACGCCATCAGCGGGCTGGGCAATCGGTGCGGGAGGGCCAAAGCCAAAGTCGCAAAAGTAGCCTTGCGCACAGTCGGTGTCAGCGAAGCAGGCAACCGGCGCAGCTGCGACGCACACACCAGGATTTTGCGCGACGATCGGCGTGTTTGGACCGATGGTGCCGCTCAGGTCGCAGATGAAGCCGTCAGCACAGTCAGCGTCGCTAAAGCAGCCAACGACCTCGACGGGCACGCACACGCCGTCAGGAGGCGGTGGCGGTGCGACGTCGCAGTTGTTGCCGCTTGGATCGCACGGCGCTGGCTCTTGGCCGTTGCCCTGTGCGTCACAGCGCTCGCCAGCGGCGCAGTCTGCGTCCGAGCGGCAGCCGGTGCCGACGGCGATACACTGAGCGCCGCCGTCGGGGCTTTCTTCGCACACAAAACCTGGCCCGCAGTCGATGAGGCTGCACGCGCCGCTACCGATGTCTTCACAGACGCCGATCAGCGTGCACGCGGCGGGATCGCACATCGCGTCTTCGCGGCCGTCGGGGGTGACGCCGCAGCCACACTCCTCGTACTGCACGCAAGCTTGGCCGCTGCCGCAGTCCGAGTCGTTGGCGCAACCTTGTGGCGGCGTGGTGTCGCATTCGCAGATCGGGCAGTTGTTGTCGTTGACCGCGTAGGCGTCGCACTGAAGATCCGGGCAGACGTCCGCGAGATCCGCGCACTGCGCAGGGTCGCTTGGGTCATCGTCGCCGTCGTCGATATGGATGGTGCAATCTGGCTCGGCGGCCATCAGCAAAAACAGCGTACATAACGGCAAACAACGAATGGGAAGCGGAAGATTGCGGAGCATGATGTGTTCCTCTCAGGGTGTGCAGCAACATCGAACACCACCGCTTAAGCCAAAACCGTGCCAAGCAATCACATCGTCAATATTATCGATATAACAACCCTTTAGATGGCAGTCCGCGGCCGTTTTCATGCTGCGTCGACGCCGCTTGCGATCTGTACTTCGCACGCACCCGCAGTTTAAAAATCGCCCGCGCCGTGAAACAGCGCCCGATGGCTTACAGCGCAATCGAAGGCACCGTCACCCTCAAGGGCAAAAAAGAGCACGCGGTCAAGCGCCAACACCCGTGGATTTTTTCCGGTGTCATCGATCGCCAAAGTGCTGGCGGTCCTGGCACCGTGGTGCGCGTGTTGTCGAGCGCCGGCGAGTTGCTCGGGCGCGGCTGCTTGTCGCCGGCATCACAAATTCGCGTGCGGATGCTGACCTACGACGACACTCCCGTCACCGACGGGCTGATCTTTGACAGAGTCACAGCGGCGGTGGCGCTGCGTCGCCGCATGGTGCTGAGCGCCGACACCAACAGCGCGCGCTTGGTGTTTGGCGAAAGCGACGGCATCCCTGGCTTGATCGCAGACATCTACGACGACACCGTGGTGTTGCAGTGCCAAAGTGCCTTGGCTGAACGCTATAAGCCCGTGGTGGTGCAAGCACTGCGCGAGTCGCTTGCACCCACGCGCATCGTCGAGCGCTCCGACGCGGAGGTGCGAAAGCTCGAAGGGCTACCGCCCCTGACTGGCGTGTTGTTTGGGTCCGCGCACGCCGACACGACGTCGCTGCAAGTGCAGATGCGTGAGCACGGCATGCGCTTCACCGTCGATGTGCTCAAGGGGCACAAGACTGGCTTTTATTTGGACCAGCGCGACAGCCGCGCGCGCTTGCGCACCCACGCCGCCGGCCGCAGCGTGCTCAACTGCTTTAGCTTCACGGGTGGATTTGCCATCGCAGCACTCGCGGGCGGCGCCACCCACACGCTGTCGGTGGACACCTCGCAATCAGCGCTCGATTTGGGGCAGCACAACGCCCGCCAAAACGGTCACCACGACGACAAACATGCGTGGTTGAAGGGCGATTGTTTCGATGTCTTGCGCGACTTGCACAAGCAGGGACGCACGTTTGATGCGGTGGTGCTCGACCCGCCGAAGTTCGCACCGTCAGCACAACACGTGACGCGCGCGGCCGGCGCGTACCAAGACCTCATGCTGCGCGGCTTGTTGCTGCTCAACCCGGGTGGATTGCTGCTGACGTTTTCCTGTTCGGGCGCCATTGACCGCGCGCTGTTCACGTCGCTGCTGACCGAAGCAACGCTACAATCAAAACGCTACGTGCGCGTGCTCGGCGCGCTCGGTCACCCCGTCGATCACCCAGTGCTCGCGACGTTTCCTGAGGGCGAATACCTCAAAGGAATTTTGGCGGTCGCTTGAAGGTCACAGCAGTGATTGCAACTGTGCGGCGAGCGCCGCGCCGTGCTCGTCATCGGTCATGCGCGCGAGCTGGTCTTGCAGTTCGGATAACACCGGCGCGAAGCCATCGGCCTCGAGCTCCAGCGGGTTGATGCCGACCCCCCGGCAGGCGTTTTTCAGCAAGTTCCACGGCGACACGGTGAATTGCTCTAAGACGTCGTAAACGCGTGAGCCAAACCCACTCAGCCCGCACGGCCGTATCAACATCACATCACTCATGTTCCGTATAATTTAGCGCTGCGCCCGGGGCGCGGGGTGAAATCGCACCAGTTGACTCACAATGGAGCATCGCAGGCCCGCGTAACCACTGGCGAATTGGGGTGATTTAACACAGTGCGGCGCGCGTGGTGCCAAAGCCCTGCCAATTTTTCGGCCGCGCGCTACAACGACGCTCCACCGAGGACAGCCCCATGAGCGACCGTCAGATCCCTCCTCCCCCGCCCCCACCGCCAGGCATGGT
>JAYTVG010000644.1:0-4420 GCA_043744135.1 Deltaproteobacteria bacterium
TCGACGGCAACACCTGCATCTGCGTCAACCCCGACCCAGGTGCGTGCCTCGACGGCGGCCAGGGCAACTGCCTCGACGACGTCAACACGATCGCTGCCGCGAGCAACTTGAACAGCAGCGACTTCCCGGTGTTTGTCATCGGCATCCCGGGTTCGGAGAGCTTCACGAGCGTGCTCAATGCGCTCGCGAATGCTGGCGGCACCGCCCAGGCGGGCACGCCCGCTTACTACGACGCCACCGGCAGCACGGAGTTGGCGGACGCGCTGGCGCAAATCGCGCGGCGGGTGAGCTCGTGTCGTTTCGATTTGCCAGCCGCGGTGGACCCAGCCACGGTTGAAATCACGGTGGGCGGCTCGGCTGTCAGTCGGGATCCGACGCGCACCACGGGCTGGGACTTGGTCGACCAAAATACCATCGAGCTGTTCGGCGTCACATGCACGCAAGCAGCGGTGGTGGGCGCACAAGTCGCGCTGTCGATTTGCCCGGTCGCGGGCGTCGGTGGCGGCGGATAACCCACGTCGCCGCGCGAGGAGCCGCGATGCGCTTAGGGCTGTGGGTCGTGCTGTGTTCGGTCGCTGCGGTGACAGTGGTCCGTGCGCAAGACGCCGCGGCACTGCAACACACCGTCGCACCTCCTGCTGCCACCCGCGCCGCTGTCGATCCGCAAAAGTGCGTCGTCGTGCTCGAAGAGATGGGCGACGTGGGCTTTCGCATCGCCGACGCGCAGGCTGCGGCTGAGGCGGTGGCGACGCATCTGCGCAAGCGCGTCGGGCGTGACGGCGTCGTGTACCAGGGCGTGCAAAAAAGCCAGCTGCAGCTGCAAACCATGCTGGGCAAAAGCGTCGAGACGCCAGCGATCCAACAAGAACAGCTCGACTACTTCGCGGCCGCGGAAAAAAACGCACCGTGGCGTGTGCGGGTGCGGTTTGGGGCCAACAAGAAGGCGAAACACCCCGACAGCGCGCAGTGGATCACCGCGACCTGCCTGAAGAAGGGCACGGCCGCGGTGGTGGACACCTTGCGTGTCGAGGCACGGACGTTCTTGTTGGCGCGCGACAAGCTCAGCGACAGCCTCGCAGGCTTTTGTCTGCAGCTGCCGGCCGTCACTGACATCCCGATGGAGGGTGTGTCGCTGTCGCCGAGCGAGCCCGTGGGCATGCACAAAAAAGCCCTCAAGCCCTGGTCAGCGCCACCCCCCCGCAAGTAGATTGCGCCGGCGCCGGACAGCGCGCTGGAGCACGCAATGCACAAAGTGACGCCGTTTTTGTGGTTCAACGACCAGGCGGAAGCCGCCGCCAAGTTTTACGTCAGCGTCTTAGGCAAAGGCCCAAAGACCAAGATCACCGGGGTGGTGCGTCGTGGTCCCGGCAAAGCCGCACCGGCGCAAGCCGTCACCGTGCTGTTGCAGGGCCACGCGTACACGTTGTTTAACGGCGGCCCGCATTTTGCTTTGACGCCGGCGTTTTCGTTGTCGGTCGCGTGCAAGACCCAACGCGACGTCGACAGCATGTGGAAGAAACTGCTCGCGGGAGGCGGGCAAGAGTCGCGCTGCGGCTGGTTGACGGATCGCTTCGGCATGTCGTGGCAGGTGGTGCCCGACGTGTTGCTCACGCTGCTACAGGACAAAGATCCCGCGCGCGCGCAGCGTGCCATGCAAGCGATGCTGCAGATGAAAAAGCTCGACATCGCCGCGCTCAAAAAGGCCGCCGCCAACCCAGGCGCGTAACCCGCGAATTACTTCGTTGTGGATGCAGAGCAGGTGTACCACCGACGACGCCACCCGCCGCGCCCCTGCCTGGATTGTGCCGGTGGTGGGCGCTGGCGTCGGCGTGCTTGCGGGCAGCGGCACCGGCGGTGGCGTGTTTTTGACGCCTCTGTTGTTGTGGAAGCGGCGGAGCACAACAAAGACCGCAGCGGGTGGCGGCGTTTATTTTGGTGAACTCGCTCGCTGCGAACGGGAAAAAGCCCCTGTTCTGCCACTAAAAGGGACCCACCCTGCCGCCGGGCGCAGGACCGCACGCTTGGAGGCTGTGCATTGATTTCGCAAAAGCGAGTGTCCCAAAGTCGTTGGCAGGTTGCGCGACGCGAAAGGTGAAGAAGCACGCCAGTGTGGTGAAGGATTTGGGAATTTTCCGTGATCGATTTGCGGGACCCGGATGGAAGATTTTTGGAAAGGCGTCACATTGTTGACCGAATGAAGTTCCCGATCAGCAGCGCGCTGTCGACTGGGTTGCGTTGAACAACGAGGTGGGGGGCATCGACCGTTTCCACGGCGATGGACGGCATCGCGGAGCGAATCACATCGAGCGCGCCGCGACTGACGAGGCGGTCGCGTTTCCCTGCCAGGTACAGAGTCGGGCAACGCAGGAGAGCGAGCGAATCGCGAACATCGACACGCGCGATCTCAGCCAGCCGCTTTGTCATGACTGAAGGCCGCACCGAGCGGATCACACGATCCAACTCGTCGACCTCGTCATCTGATGCTGCTTGGTCGAGAAGAAACGTCCGCAGTGCTATTCGCGGTGGCGGTCGTCGAAAAAGGATCGGCGCGAAGATGTGTGCGGGGCGGACGAACAACGATGGTGACCGTGCGAACGTCGCGACGAGCACAAGCGCACGAACGCGGTCGCCCAATAAAGCAGCGAGCCGGATCCCAAGCGGCCCTGAAAACGATTCCGCGACAATGGCGATGTCGCCGGCGGGAACTTCCAAGCGGGCAAGAAGGGCGTCGTATCCGAGCGCTTCGGACGTCGGATAACGAGTTGCGACCGGATCGATGTCGGTGGGCAATGCGCGCGTGAGCCCACCGAAAAGGAGACCCGTTCCGTCCATTCCGGGGAGCAAAAGAGTGCGCACGTACAAACGCTATCGCAAGCCGACGCCACGTGCGCGGCGAGCGGCGTCGGGCTGCATCCGCGCAAAGAGCAGCCCAAGGTCGGTGAATTGCGACGCACCGTGTCGCGCGTGGGCACGTGGTGTAGGGTCGCGCTCACGATGTCGGAACCGGCCTCTGCACGCCTGCCTGCACCCTTTGGCAAATACCTGCTGACCCAGCTGATCGCGGTCGGCGGCATGGCTGAGGTCTATCGCGCAAAAATCTTTGGGGCGTCGGGGTTTGAAAAGGAGATGGTGGTCAAGCGCATTTTGCCGAAGTACGCGCAGAATCCGAACTTCGTGCAGATGCTCATCGACGAGGCCAAGATCGCAGTCTCGCTGTCGCACGGCAACATCGTGCCCATCTATGAGCTCGGTGAACTCGAGGGCAGCTACTACATCGCCATGGAATACGTCGAGGGCCGCACCGTCCTTGATATCTTGCGCGACGCCCACTCCAAGCGCCATCCCATCGGTTGGCCGCATTGCTTTGGTGTCGCCGCGGACGTTGCGCGCGGCTTGGCCTACGCTCACTCGCGCGCTGACGCGGGTGGCAAGCCGCTGGGCTTGGTGCACCGTGACATCAACCCGCGAAACATCGTCGTCACGCCCGCCGGCGAAGTGAAGATCTTGGACTTCGGCATCGCGCGCGCGTCGACCAAAAAGCACCAAACCGCGTCGGGCGTCATCAAAGGCACGCCTGGCTACATGTCGCCCGAGCAGATGTACGGCCAAAGCATGGACTCGCGCTCGGACATCTACTGCGTCGGTATCTTGCTGTACGAACTGCTCACGCTGCGTCGCCTGTTCCCAGTTTGGGACGTCGCTGAGATGCGCGCGGTGTTTGAGGCGGGCCCGATTCCGCTGCCCTCCACCCTCGCCAAACACGTGGCACCGGCCGTTGATGCCGTTGTCATGCGCGCGCTCACGCAAGACATGAGCAAGCGCTACCAAAACGCCAGCGACTTCGAAGAGGACTTGCGCACGGTCATCGCGCGTTCGGGTGTCGCAGTCACCTCGGCTGGCCTCGCACGCGAGGTGCTCGCCGTCGACAATGCGCCCGGTCCGCGCGCGCCGACGACGTCGCCGGCGGTGGTGTCGTCGCAGATCGTCAAGAGCGTCGCGACCGCAAACGAGACGGCGACGTCGGTCGCGCACCTGGCTGTGTCGGCCAAGTCGCGTGCGTCCGCGGCGCTGGCGGCACAATCGGCGCTGACACCACCGCCGATGCTAAACGCTGAGGTCGCGCCGCTGCGCGAAGCACAATCGACGCAGACCATGGGCAACGCGGTCGACGTCAAGCATCACGGCGTGCTGACGCAAACGATGCAGGGGCACGGCCCACCGGGCAATATCGACGCCGCGCATTCGTTTGTGATCTCGCTTGCGGGCATCAAGCCGTCACCGATGCCGCTTGAACCGCTGCCCGCGGGTGCCAGCACCATGGAACGCGGGCGCACCATGGTGCTCGCGCAAAACGCTGCGCTGAACTGGACGCAAGCCATCGGTGACGACGCAGAATTGCTCGCGCTCATGAAGGCGACCG
>JAYTVG010000645.1:0-1391 GCA_043744135.1 Deltaproteobacteria bacterium
CCGTCCCGACAGCAGCACGTAAAGCCCCTCCCCTGGGCGTTCACGGGTGATCAAAAACGTCGCTTCGGGCACCGCGCGCGACTTGAATTTCTCGATCAGCACTTTTTTGTCCTCTGTGCTGAACGGCTGGAAAATTGGGCTGGTGCGCAACAGGTTGGTGAGCAAGCGGTTCTTGTGAAACTTCTTCATAACGTCGCCGACAGACGGGTGAACTGCGGTGATCTCAGCGAGCAGCTCTCGCGAGATCTCAAACAGCATCGTGTCGTCGTTGCACGACACGCTTGCGGTGCGTGGCGCGTCAGACAACAGCGCCATCTCGCCAAAAAATGCACCGTCGCTCAACTCCGCGAGCACCAAGGACTCGCCGTTGTCGAACTGCCGCGTCACCGTTACGCGCCCCTGAATGATGATGAACATCGAGCGACCGCGCTCACCTTCTTGCATCAGCACGTCGCCAGCGGCGCACACGCGCAGGTCCATGCGCTCGGCGAGCGCGATGAACGCTTCCTTGGGAAGATCCGAAAACAGCGGGATGGGCGGGACTTGGTCCACGTCGATGCGAGCGGACTCGGGCTCCAGATCGATGACGTCGGCGTCGTCGTCAACCTCGTGCGCATCAGAGTCGTCGGGTGGCAGCGCAGGTGGACGCAGCGCAGGCGGATGCAGCGCAGGCGGATGCAGCGCGGCGTGCATCCCGGCGTGCATCCGGTCGGACGGCGTGACTGGCAAGCCATCTTGGCTCACGCTCGTGCCCACGATGAGCGGCGGCTCGCTGAGTGCAGCGAGCTCGTCGGGCGATGTTGCAACCGAGCCCAGCGCCTTTTTTTGTGTCAGCGCGATCGGTTGCGCCGCTGCGCCGCCGAGGTCGTCTCCGTCAAACGTGACGTCGATCGAGATGTCACTCGGCTCAGCCCATGTTGCACTTGCGAGCTCGTCCACACTGATGGGTGCTGCGGCACCCGCGAACGCAACCGCCGCAGCGTCGATGGCGACGCCATCGTGGCGTCCCGGCGCCGCCCGCATTTGGCTTGACGGTACGCCGCGCACGTCGCCGGCAGATCGCTTCGGCGCCCCCAGTGCCGCGCTCATGGCCTTGGGCATCTGCACGGCGTTGGAGTCGCCGCGCCGCTTGGTCGAGAGCTCTGCGAGGATGTGTTGCGTCTCGTTGTGTAAGGGATCGATCTGCAAGATGATCTTGCACACAGCGATGGCCTTCAGCAGCAAGCCCTCAGCCGCGTAGCTTCCCGCCACACTTTGGTACTCGCGCACCGCATCGCTGATCCGACCCAAGCGCGCGAACAACTCGGCGAGCTTTTGGCGTGCGGTCAGATCTTTGGCGTCGGCTTTGACAATTTTGACGTAGGTCTCGACAGCGTCGGCGAGTTTGCCTT
>JAYTVG010000646.1:0-16054 GCA_043744135.1 Deltaproteobacteria bacterium
GTTGTGCAAGTTGACGCGCGCCCGGTCGAAGTGCGCACCGCGAACGCATACATCGCCATGCAGGCCGCCGCGCACAACGCCGGCGTGACGGTGCGTGTCGTCAGCGGCTTTCGCACCCAAAGCCAACAGCAATACCTGTACGGCTGCTACACCAACTGCGACTGCAACAACTGCAATCTCGCGGCGCGCCCGGGTTTTTCCAACCACCAAAGTGGCCACGCCCTCGACCTCAACGCGTCCGACGACGGCGTCGGCAGCTGGCTCAACAGCCACGCCGACGAGTTCGGCTTTGCGCGCACCGTGTCGGGTGAGCCGTGGCACTGGGAATGGTGGGGCAGCGCATCGGACTACAGCGGCCCGTGTGGTGTCAGCGGCGGCACTGTCGACGCCGACACGCTGCCGAGCGACTGCGCGCCTATCGTCGGCACCGGCGGCAGCGTCAATGACGGCGACGCATGCTTTGTGCCCGGTGGCCCCAGCGCCACACTGCGCGCGGTCGACGGCGGCGAGGGCAACGCGCAGGTCTGGACGTACGCGACCGCCAACAACAACCCAGCGAACTTCGCGGTGTGGTGGCTGCCGGTGTCGCAAGCGGGTCGCTACCGCATCGAGGCATCCGCCGACAGCTCGCTTGCCACCTCGCGCCAAACGAAATACCGCATCACGCACGGCAGCGGTGAGTCGCAAGTTGTGGTGGACCAGCGCGGCCACAGCGGCTTTTTCTCGCTCGGTGAATTCACGCTATCGTCGTCGTCGCCGGGCCGCGTGCGGGTCAACGACAACACGGGTGAAGCCGGTTCGCTGCAGCGCAGGATTGTGTTTGATGCGATTCGCATTGTGCGCATCGACGGCCAAACGGTCGACGCGTGCCCGCGCGTGCTGATCGACACCGCCAGCGGCAGCGCCGTCAACGTGCGTCCGTCGGCATCGACGGGGGGAGCGGCGATCGGCACCATCGCGGACGGCACCACGGTGACGCGCTTGGCGACGAGCAACGGACAAAGCGTCGACGGCGTGAGCGAATGGTTCCGCGTGGAAACGTCGAGCGCAGCGTCGAGCGTGCGGGGGTGGGTCACCGCCCGCTACGCCACTTGCCTTCCCTGATCGCGAGCCGTTTGGGCTTGTGGCGTCGCTGCCGGCTGCGCTGATCGAAAGTGGACTCGCTGCGCTGATGGTCGGCACCGAATGAATGACGACGACACCGGCGATGTTCACGCGCTGGTCGCCGACGTCGATTGGCATCTGCGCGCCGGGCGCCGCCCGCTGCGTTCGGTGCGTCGCTGACACCTCACGTTGAACCGTGCGCTCGGCGAAGTCCTGCCGCCGCGAGCGCAAGCTGTCCTTCACGACGACGCCGTTGCCCTCGGTGACGTTGACGAAAGTTGCCGCGCCAATGCCTCGCCCGCATCGAGGCACTGGCTACCAGCAGCTCGCTACACGGGCGGTACCGTTCGCGATCCATTTTCACGTTGGTTTTTCGCTGCGTTTGCCGTTGAACCCTTCAGCGCCGCAGCGGTACCCCCTTCAACAAACCCGCATCGCCTTGGTTTTGCGTGGTTGATCTGCAAATTTAACCAACGGCAAGATTAAAGTTGCCAAGGGTTAGATTGATCGCTAACATTATCTTACCGATGGTGAGTTGGAGGAAAAATGAAGTCGACAGCGTGGTTTGGATTGATGGTGGTGGGTGCGATCGGCTGTGCTGTCCCGCCGACGGATCACGGTGTTGGTGGCGGCAGCATGCCGTTTTCGACGACGGCGATGAACACCGTGGTGCAAGGGTCCGTGCGCGAGGTGTTGCAAGTTCCCGGCTACACCTACGCGTTGGTGCAGACGCCGGATGCGCTGCGCTGGGTGGTTTGCCTGCACCAAGAGCTGTCGGTTGGGTCGCGTGTCCGCGTGCACGCCTTCGGTGCGCGGGCACCGTTTCACAGCGCACGTTTGAAGCGCACGTTTGAAGAGTTGTGGTTTGGGACCATTCACAACGTCGAGGCTGACCTCGACGCACTAGGAGAGAAGTCATGAACGCCTTGAAAGCTACCTTTCGCGCAAATTTTTTCACTGCATCGGCGTTGGCCGCAGCCATCACCAGCATCGCCGCGTGCGACATCGCGCGGCCGTTTGAGGGACCTGGCTTTCAAGGCGGTGAAGTCACCACCAAAGCGCCCGGCCCGTTCGTTGCAGCGACGACGTTTTTGGTCATCAACGACGACGACGCCGCACAAGCAGCCTTCGATGGTCACATGAGCAAGCTCACAGCACTGCTCAAAACCACGCCGGGTTTGGTGGGCTCGTCGCTGGGGTTTCGGCCCGGCAGCAAGGAGTACCGCACGCTCACGGTGTGGGAGACCGAGGACGACATGCTGACGTTTGTCACGAGCAACGCGCACTCGGATGCGATGCAAGACATGGGCGACAAGGTTGCGTCGGGCGAAACGACGTCGTGGCGCATCACACGCGCGCAGATGCCGCCGACGTGGGATGACGCCAAGGCCCGCTTGGAGAAGTCCGGCACCACAGCGTATTGATGCGCTGCAGCGGAAGCGCAACACGACACGCATGAGCGCGCGTGTGCATAAAAAGCCTGCGAAGGACTACCACCACGGCGACCTACGGCGGGCGTTGCTCGACGCCGCGCGCGTGGAGCTGCACAAAGTGGGCGTGCAAAAGTTGTCGCTTCGGGGGGTGGCGCGCCGCGCGGGCGTCACGCACACCGCGACGTACCACCACTTCGCGGACAAAGGTGCGCTGCTGATGCAAGTGGCGCAAGAGGGTTTTTTTCAACTCGACGCCTCGATGGCACGCGCCATCGAGGCGGCGCCGCAGCTGCCGCTCGCGCGCTTGCACGCGGCCGGTATGGGCTATTTGCGCTTTGCGGCGGCGGATCCCGCGGCTTTGATGTTGATGTTTGACAGCAGCGATCCCGCCGAGCACTCGGCGCTGGTGCACGGCACCGACGCGTTTGGCCGTTTGGTTCGCTGTGTGCAAGACGCGCGCGCCGCCGTTGGCTTGAGCGGGGATCCGCTCCCCGATGCGATGTTGAGTTGGTCGACGGTGCACGGTTTCGCGGCATTGTCACGTGGTGGGCGGCTGTCGGTGATGGGCATTGACGGCACCGAGGCCTTCGCGTCGGCATTGGTGGATCGCTTGCTCACCCTGTACGCAAACGGCCGCGCTGCGTGATTGGCCCGCGCCTGCGGATTGTGTACCGCTGACGGATGCTGACGCGCGCGCGGGTGGGGTTTTTGTGCTGGGCTGTTACGTCGATGGCGTCATGTACCGCGCACGTGAACTTGGAGCGTGCGCCCGATCTGCACGCGCCGGCAGCCGTGCGCAGCGACTACTACGCCACCCACGCACCCAAGGCGCCGACGCGCGCTGAGCTCGAGGTCAACACCCGCATCGGCGATCGCTCACCGAGCGTGCGCCAAACCAGCGTGACGTTGCGCAATGACACCCACCTACAAAACGCCACCGACGTCATGCCGCTGGTCAACCCTGACAGCGCCACTGCGCGTGCCGCGTTGGCCTTCGAAGCCGCGCAGCAACGCAGCTCGATTTTCGTGGCGAGCGGTGCTGCAGCCACCGGCATCGGCGTCGCGGTGGCACTGGCGTTTTTGCTGGCGGACATTGGCGTGTTCGCCGACCAAGGCAGCCAAAACGCGCCCAATCAAGCACCCGTGTTTGCGATCGCAGGGGGCAGCTCGCTGGCGGTCGGTGCGCTGCTGGGCGGCGGCTTGGTGGTGTTTGGCATGCGCGACCACAACGACGCCGACGACGCGCGCGATCTCGCCTTTCGCAGCCTCGACGCCGATCTGCGCGTGCGCTTAGGCATCGCTGCTGGCGGGGTGCCCGCGCCAGCAGGGCCATCGACGACACCCCCGCCATCAAGCGCTGGATTCGCCGATCCGTCAGACGGCGCGCCGTAGCCCAGTTCAGATCGCCTGTGCAGCTGTCGCCCCAGCGGCCAGTTCCCCGGCCCTTCGAATCAGGGCTTGACAATAAAACGAACGTTTCATTATTATTGAAGGATGGCCCGTCCCATCGCAGCAGACGCCGACGCCACACGCGCGCGCATTTTGTCGGCGGCGTGCGCGCTGGTGGCGGATCGCGGCATTGACGGCACCTCAATCCGTGACATCGCCAAGGGTTCTTCGGTCTCGCTGGCGACCGTGCTGCACTACTACGGCAGCAAAGACGGCTTGTACGACGCGTGCATCGCGTCGATGTACCAAGAGCTCAACGCGTTAGCCGCGACGCTTTTGGCTGCCATCACGCCGGGCGCGTCGCCGCGGCTGGTGCTCGAGCAGTCGGTGCGCGCGAGCAATCGCTTCGCGAAGGCGCATCGCGCGGCGCATCGCTTGCTGTTGCGCGCCAACATCGACGAAGCGGGCATGCGTGCGGATCGCCGTGAGCAGTACCTCGGCGCGGCACTCGACACCGTCGCAGATGTGCTCGCGCAGTTTTTGGGCGTCGACACGCGACACGCGCGCTTGGTGCACAGCAGCATCGTGCATTTGGTGGTGCGCTACGCGCTGCAGTCCACCCCTGAGCTGTGCTTGATCACCGGGGCAAAAAACGCCGCCGATGCAGAAGCCGCGATCGAAGACCACCTCGTCGAGCTCGCGCATACGTTACTGCGTGTCCCGCTGCAGATCGGCGAACGCTCTCCCCAGACCCAAACACATGGAACTCGCGCATGATGCCGCCGCAGCTGGTCCCCCCCGCTCCTTTGTCGTCGTCAACGGCGCCCTACGCCAAGTTTGCCTTCACGGGCACCATCACCAAAGAGCACGAGGATCACCTCGAGCACTTCGGCTTCGTGCATTTCACGGGCGCTGTGGTGCCAAACGAGGTGCGCATGATCACCGACGAGGTTTCAGACATCCAAGCGCGCTGGTTGAGCGAGGGGCGTACCAAAGTGCGTGGCGTGCCGCTTTTCATCGGCAAAGACGACACCGGCGCGCCGTTCATCTCGCGCATGTGCTTTAGCTCGACGTTTTCTCCCGCCATCTCAGCACTCGTCAACGACGCGCGTTTCAAGTGCATCTTGCCGGTGGTGGGCAAAGACGCGCGCGTCGGTGAGCAAGAGCAAGATGGTGTCGTCATCAACCGCTACCTTAACGTACCGGGCTCCGCCTACCCGCGCTTGGGCTGGCACACTGACGGGCTGCGCGACTTGGCGTTTTTGCGCATGCCACAACGCATGCTCAACGTCGGCGTGCACCTCGACGACTGCCCCGCGGACAACGGCGGCTTGCGGCTCATTCCCAAAAGCCACCACCAAGGTTTTTTCAAGATGTGCTTCCGTAAAAAATACTTCATCTCGCACGACGAGGACCCGCAAGAAGTCGCGGTGCAGACGCAAGCGGGCGACCTCACGCTGCATGACGGGCGCTTGTGGCATCGCGTGGCGCAGTCGACGCGGGTGGGCAAGGCGAGCCTGCGCCGGTCCATGTACATGCCCTATCTTACGGGCCCTTTTACGCACAAAACCGAAACATCACCGACACCAATTTACCATACACTTGGAATGTTGCTGCGACGGATGAAATCCACCGGCGCGCGGATGTTGTCGTGAGCGCGCGATCGATCATTGGCATCGGCACGCGCGCACTCGTCGCTTTGATGGCGATTGTGAATTCATCAGGATGCCAACAACCAGTCTATAATAAAGACTTGGGGATCACGGGCGTCCCCATCGACGACGGCGCGCTGCAAGGGACGTTCGCGGTGCTCACGGTGCTGTCGGATCAGGCCGAGACCGCCATCGGCACGCAAGACGGCGGCGGCGAAACCACCTACCTCATGACGCGCGACTACGACGCTGGTGACGGCTACACCACGACGCTGCGCGTGTGCCGCGTGGTGAACTACACGGTGGCGGGCTTATCGTCTGAGATCGGCGACGCCACCCGAGACGCCATCCCCACCATCACGCAACACGACAGCGTGCAGCACGGCACCGGTGCGTTCGCCGCCGCCAAATACCGCGAGGTGTGGGGTCTGAGCGGACTTGACGACGCCGCCGCGTTGCCGCGGCAAGGCGACGACAGCCGAATCTTCGATCTCGAAAACGACGGCCACCCCGGTGCGACGCTGTTGACCCACGGCCTCGTCGAAGGCGCACTGTACTTCGTGCAGCGCAAGACCGTCGCGCAAGATGGCGTTGTCTTAAGTTCAGATGAAGTTGTCGGCCTCACCTCGCACAAAAAGGACAGCTTCGTCATCGATGCGACCAGCGAGCTGTTGTTGAGCTCGACCAACCGCCAGCAACACCCCGACCCGAAAGAGAGCTGGTTTCACGAGGTGCGCGTGGCTGATGACGCCACCTGCGCGAGCGTGCGCGCTCAGTTTGACGCCGGCGATTTGTCAGACCTGCGTCCGTTTTAGCTCAGCGTTTTGCCTCGCATTGGCGCGCCGGTCGGCGGCACCGTACGCTGCCGCATGACCATGCACTTGCGTCCGACTCTCGCGTTCGCCCTGTTCACGTTTGCAGCGACCTTTGGCCCCACCGCCACCGGGTGCTCCACCGCCGCGGCTGAAGGGGAGGGCGAAGGCGAAGGTGAAGGCGAGGGCGAGGGCGAAGGAGAGGGTGAAGGAGACACGTGCGCAGACGGCACTGCCGGGGCCACCGAAGTGTGCGACGGGGCGGACTTGAAGGGCGCCACCTGCGCCTCGGTGGGGTTGGGTGGCGGCGAGCTAGCGTGTAGCGCCACTTGTACTTACAACACCGACGCTTGCACGACACAAGCCGTGTGCGGCAACGGAGCCATCGAGGGCAACGAACAATGCGATAACCCAAGTGAGCTCATCTGCACCGCGACGTGCACGCAAGTTCCCGAAGCTGGCCACTGCGCCGACAGCGTCGACAACGACGAAAGCGGCGCCGCCGATTGCAACGACAGCGCCTGCGCCGCGGACCCAGCGTGCGGCGGTGACGTGCCGTTGATGGCGGGCACCGGACTTGAGCTTCAAGACGTGCTCAAAGACGGCAGCGAGCTCGCGGTGCTCGACGCTGCCGGCGCGTTGTCGGTGGTGGCAATCGGCGGTGGCGCTGCGACGCAGCTTAGCACTGGCGTTGACAAAGCTGAGTACCACGGCACCAAATTGGTGGCGTTTTTCGGCATCGACACCACCACCAACGTCGCAGCCACTGCACAACAGCGCAGCGGCGCTGCTGCGCTCACGGCGCTCGACACCGACGTGCGGGTGAAAAGCCTCAAGGCCTCCGACGACGGGCAACACCTGTACTATGAGACCGTCAGCGCGGCTTTTGGCGCCGGCTTTGAGGACCTGTTTTTAGACGGCGTGTCGATCTTTGAAGGCGCCCGTCGCGAACGCATTCGCTTCACACCCGACAACGCATTTTTGGTGGTGGGCACCGACAAACCTGCGCCCCCCCCCGCGACCAACAACATCAACAGCGTGCGCACCTACCCCACCGGCGGCGGCGCGTTTAACGAGCTGATCGCAGACGGCGCCGCCAAAACCACTGCGGTGACCCTCGACAGCGCGTCGGTGATCTTTGGCGCCAACGAAACCGGCACCACCGTAGACCTGACGCGCAAGCCGGTGGCGGGCGGTGCTGCGGTGCTGCTGTATCCCGGTGCCGACGACAACACGTTTCGCACCCTGAAAGACGGCAGCGGCGTCTTGGTGGTTGACGACGTGTCGCGCGATATGCTGACGGTGACGCTGGCGGGTGCGGCGCAACCGGTGATTCAAGCGGGCGTGTTTGGCGTGCTGTCGACCTCGCTCACGCACGTTGTGTATGCACCCGCGGTCGCGGACCCCAACACGGGCCTGGTGTCGTTGCGCATCGTCGGACTCGACGGTGCTGACGACGCCGCGCTCGGCGACAACGCGCAAGACGTCGGCTTCACTGACGACGGCACCGTGTACCTGTTTCGCGACAACGTGACGGGCACCGGTGCGGCCGAGCAGGGCCGGCTGCGCGCGTTTGACGTGCAAACCGGCGCCCTCACCACGCTCGCCTCGGGCGTGCGCAAACAGCAGATCGCCTCCTCCGAAAAGGTGGTGTTTTTGGACGTCGCGGGCGGCCTGCACACGGCGACCATGGCGGGCCTGGTGACCGACATCGACGTCGGGGTTGACCGCTTCGCCCTCGTCCCTGACGGCTTGGGCCAAAGCGCCAGCCGGGTGGCCTACAGCCGCGCGGCGACCGGCATTTGGGTGCGGCTCTTTTAGCGGCGCAGATCGAGGTAGGAGACAAGACGACATGCCACCCAATGCCGATACAGCACGTGTGCCAGACACGCCCGCCAGCGAGACGATTTTAGGCCTGGTCGAGCTGCCGCAGCCCGAGGCCGTGCTGTTGTTGGAGGCGGGCTATCTGTCGATGGAGATGGGCAAGGCCAAAGACGCGGAAGACATCTTCGCAGGCGTTTGCGCGCTGTTGCCACACAGCGACGTGCCTTGGGTGGCACTGGGCAACCTCGAGTTTTCGCAGGGTCGGTACGCGCGCGCGCTTAAACACCACCAAGAGGCGCTCAAGGTCAGGCCCGACTCGGCGCTGGCGCACGCGCACATCGGCGAAGCGCTGCTGTGGCTCAAAAAAACCGACGAGGCGTTGGCGGCGCTGCGTAAGGCGATAGCACTTGAGCCCAGCGGCATGCCCGCGCAGTTCGCCCAGGCTTTGCTCGATGCCCACGCCGAGGGCGCGGTTGGCGCATGACGTTTGTGACCACGATTCCAAGCCACCCCTGCTAGACAACCTGAGTGCATCCCGTTCAAGATGGATGCCGAGGCGGAGGACCTGATGCGCATCAATAGACCCCCCGGCGGAGCAGGCGGCGCCACGCGTACGGGTGGCGCGCAAGGCGCGGGTGCGGCCGGCAAGGCGCAAAGCAGTCGGTTTGGTGGCATGGTCGGCGGCACGGCCGCCAACGGCACTGAAGAGGCCAACCGTGCCCAAAGCGCATTGATGGCCGAGCTGGCTGAGCTTGCGGCCGAGCTTGAAAGTGGCAAGGCGACCAAAGAAGAAGCGAGCCGACGCTTCGTTAAAGCCGTGCTTAAGCGCAAGTTTGGCCAGCAAAAAGGCAAAGGCGTCGACACCATGGAAGACACCGTGTCGGACCTCGTGGAGTCTGACCCGCAATTTGTTTCGCGGCTGCAGTCGCAGCTTAAGCGTATTGCCAAGAGTTAGTTGGTTTTGACTGCGTGGCAGTTGAAAGTGGACTTTCATCAACCCCCGGCAGCGGAAACATGGAACTTTGGCGCAGGCCGGCGGTAGCGTGCACGCGTGCTTGCCTTCGCCGTGTGCGCCACCACGTTTGCTCTCGCGCACGCGCCGCCTCTGCCGACCTCGCCGTTTGACGACTATGGCGTCGATGTCGATGCGATCCTCGACGGCATCACCGTCGAGCACAAAGTCGGGCAGCTGTTGTTGTTGGGGTTTGGCGGCACCCGCGTCGACGACACGGTCGCGGGTTTTTTGGACGAGATGAAGCCCGGCGGCATCGCGTTGTTTTCGCGCAACATCGAAAGCACCGATCAGACCATGCGGCTGATTCGCGACGCGCACCAGCACGACCCCGCAGGCATCCCGATGTTTGTCTCGGTCGATCAAGAGGGGGGCACCGTGGTGCGCCTCAAGCGCGATGCGCTGATCTTGCCGTCAGCGATGGCCCTCGGGGCGGCGCGCGACCCCGCGCTCGCTGAGCGGGCCGGCGCCATGCTCGGCCGCGACCTGCGCGCCATCGGCTTCAACATGAATTTGGCGCCGGTGTTGGACGTCAATTCGAACCCGAAAAATCCCGTCATCGGCATCCGCAGCTTTTCGTCCGACCCAGCGGTGGTCGCCGACATCGGCGTGGCGTTTATGCGCGGCATGCAGCGCGAAGGGGTGCTCGCGGTCGCCAAACACTTCCCAGGCCACGGCGACACCGACACCGATAGCCACTACCACTTGCCGGTGCTCATGCACGATCGCGAGCGACTCGACCGCGTGGAGCTGCTGCCATTTGCGCGCGCCTTCGCTGAGGGACTTGACGCCGTGATGACCGCGCACATCGCGCTTGCAAACCTGACGGCTGAGCACAGCGATCTACCAGCGACGGTGTCGGCGGCCGTGCTGACAGGCGTGCTGCGCGAACAGCTCGCGTGGGACGGCTTGGTCATCACCGACGGACTCGAAATGCAAGGCATCGTCGAGCGTTTCGGCTCCGGCGAAGCAGCGGTGCGCGCGGTCGTCGCCGGCGCGGATATGGTGATGGTGCTGTGGTTTCCCGAAAAAAAGCGCGAGGTGCGAGAGGCTCTCCTCGCTGCAGTGCAAAGTGGTCGCATCCCGATGTGGCGGCTCAATCAAGCGGTGCGCCGCGTGCTCATCGCCAAAGCCAAGCGCGCGCTGTTTCAACTGCCCCCCGTGCCGATCGACGCCGCGCGCGCGCAACTCCAGCATGAAAGGCGCGCCGCCTTACAGCAAGAGATCGCCGCCCGCGCCATCACGCAACTGAAAAACCGCGACCACACGCTACCGTTGCGTCGGCAGCGCGTGGTGGTGGCGTCGTCAAAGCCGCTGTTCGCGTCGATGGTGTCAGCAGCGCTCGGCGGCGCCACCGTGCCGCTGGCGCACGCCCCCACCAAAGAGCGCGTGCTCGCCGACATCGCGCGCATCATCGCGCTCGCGAAAGATGCAGATGTGGTGGTGCTCGGCGTGCAAAGCAGTGACTACCTCGCTGCAGTGCGCGCGATCAAACAACTCGGTCGGGTGCGCGTGGTGCTCGTGAGCTTCGGCTCGCCGTATCTCGGTGATGCGGCACCCGAGGCTGACGCGTTTGTGTGCGCATACGGCTTTCGCGAAGACAGCGAACGCGCCGCGGCGCAGGTCGTGCTCGGGCGCGATGTGGCGCGCGGCATTTCACCGACGTAGTCCACACGAGTCGCGAAGCGGACCACGTGCGTGAGCTAAGGGCCGCCGACCGATCGTGCTATATATGCGCGTCGACGCAGCTCACGACGTATGGCAAGCTCAAGAATGTTCTCGGGTGTCGATCGCTACTTTCCACTGGTGATCCACATCGAGCGCGGCGTCGTCACGGAGGCGGACGTCGATGCGATGCGGGGCTTTTACCGGACCGTTCATGAACGAGCTGCGCCCTACCTCCACCTTGTCGATGGGCGCGGTGCGACCATGCCGAGCAGCGTGGTGCGTAAACAGCTCAGTGACTTCGCGCTACAAACGATGGCGCTCACGAGGCAATACCAAATCGCCAACGCCATCACGCTCGATAGCCGCGTCGGCTTGGGCGTCATGACGGCGTTGCGGTGGGTGGTGCCGGCACCGGTACCGGAGAAGTATTTCTCGGCGATCGCCGACGCTTTTGCGTGGCTTGAAGTCCAGGGCGCGGCGCACGGCGTCACGGTGCTGGCGGCACGCGCGCACATCGCCGAGCTCCACGGCGCCGGGCGCGCAACGATACCGACGTCGTAGGCGGCGTCACACCTCACGCCCACGACCCGCAATTTCAAGGTTCACCTCCCAAGGTCGGTGAGTTTAATGGTTCACCTCCCAAGGTCGGTGAATTGTTCGCGCGATTTTGCCCGATGAAAGCTTCGGGCGTTCATTCACCCTGTGCACGCTCGCTGCATTTGTTGCTACCTGCGGCGTCGGGAGGCGCGCATGGGCAAGCTCATTTTGGCGATCGATCAGGGCACCACAGGAACGACGGCGCTGCTGATCGACGCGCACTTGCAGGTGGTGGCGCGCGCCACCCGCGAATTTCGACAAGTTTTTCCCCGCCCCGGCTGGGTGGAGCATGAGGCGTTGGCGATTTGGGAGTCATTGCAAAGTGCTGTGACGTCGGTGCTCAAAGACGCGCGCACAAACGACATCGCCGGCATCGGCATCACCAATCAACGCGAAACCACCTGCATGTTTGGACGTGGTGGCGAGGCCCTGCACAACTTCATTGTGTGGCAGGACAAACGCACCGCCGCGCACTGCACCGCACTCATTGCGCAGGGCAAGCAAGCGCAGGTGAGCGCCACGACCGGCTTGGTGCTCGACCCGTATTTTTCTGCCACGAAGATGCGCTGGCTCACCGAGCACGTCGACAACAGCGTGCGCGCCCTGGACAACGGCGCGATGTTTGGCACCGTCGACAGCTGGCTTGTGCACAAGCTCACCGGCGGTGCTGTCCACGTCACCGACGTGACCAACGCCTCGCGCACCTTGCTGATGGACCTGCGCACGTGCGCGTGGGATCCAGCGCTGTTGGAGCTGTTTGGTGTGCGCGTGGAAAACCTCCCAACGATCGTGTCGTCGTCACAAGTGGTCGGCACCACCAAGGGATTGGGTTTTTTGCCCGACGGCATCGCAATTGCGGGCATCGCGGGGGATCAACAAGCCGCGTTGTTTGGGCAGGCATGTTTTCACAAGGGCGACGCCAAATGCACGTACGGCACGGGTGCCTTCATGTTGCTGCACACCGGTACTGAGATCGTGCGCTCAAACAACGGACTGCTCACCACGGTCGCCGCGCGCATCGATGGCGAGGTCACGTATGCCTTGGAGGGAGCAGCGTTTATCGCCGGCGCTGCAGTGCAGTGGTTGCGCGATGGTTTGGGGATCATCGCGCGCGCCGCCGAGATCGAACCACTCGCGAGCACCGTGTCTGACGCCGGCGAGGTGTGTTTTGTGCCAGCGCTGGCTGGCTTGGGCGCGCCGCATTGGCGCCCCGACGCGCGCGGTGTGCTCAGCGGCCTGTCGCGCGATAGCCACAAAGGCCACATCGCGCGCGCGGTGCTCGAGGGTATCGCTTTACAAAACGTCGACATCTTGCGCGCCATGAAACAGGACGCCGGTGCGCTCAACGTGCTGAAGGTCGATGGTGGCGCGTGCGCCAACAACCTGCTGATGCAGATGCAGGCCGACTTTCTCGGCGTGCCGTGCGTGCGACCCAAAAACATTGAGACGACAGCACTGGGAGCCGCAGCGCTCGCCGGGCTGGCGGTGGGCTTGTTTGCCTCGAAGGATGACGTCCAGCGCGTGTGGGCCATGGACCGTACCTTTTCGCCAACGTTGTCCGACAACGCACGCGACGACAAACTGCGCATGTGGACGCGCGCGGTGGGTCGCGCATGATCTCCCTCGTGGTCTTGTCACTGTTGCGCTGCAGCCTAGATGTCGTCGTCATCGGCGCCGGTGGTGGCCTCGACGAAAGCGACTTGTCTGCGTATTTGGTGAGCGCGCCCGCGGGTGGATACGTGCTGGTGGATGCAGGCTCGTGGGTGCACGGCGTCGATGTGGCGCGGGCACGCGGTGCGCTCAAAGAGCCCAGCACGCTTGAGGTCCTAAAAAAGACGCGCGCGGTGCTGTTGTCGCATGCACACCTCGATCACACACTCGGTTTGGTCGTGGCCTCCCCTGACGACCATGCGCGCGCGATCTTTGCGCTCGCCCCTACCATCGCGGTGCTGCGCAGCGACGCGTTTAACTGGCGCACCTGGCCGAACTTGGCGAGCGACGGTGAGGCGCCGGCGCTGAAGAAGTTCACGTATACGGTGCTCACGCCAGCGCTCGCGACGCCGATCGCAGACAGCGGGTTGTCGGTGCGCGCGTTTACGTTGTCGCATGCGCGCACGGTGTCGACGGCGTTTGTCCTTGAAGGTGCGCAAGGAGCCATCGCTTACGTCGGCGACACCGGGCCCGACAGCGTCGAGCACACCGACAAATTGCAGACGTTGTGGAAGGCAATAGCGCCGCTGGTGCGCAACCACAGCCTCAAAGCGATTTTCATCGAGTCGAGCTTTGCGTCCGCGCAACCCGATGCGAAACTCTATGGCCACCTGACGCCCAAACATCTCAGCGCCGAGCTCATCCGCTTAGCGCTCGCCGTTGACCCCGCACACCCCGACAGCGCGCTAAGCGGGCTGACGATCGTCGTCACCCACGTCAAACCCACCCTATACGAAGCGGACGCAAGCCCGGATCTACGCGGCCAAGTGCGGCGCGAGCTCGATGCGATGAACACGCTCGGCGTGACGTTCGTGCTCGCCGAACAAGGCACGCTATTGAGCTTCCCTTAACAGCTGAGTCAAAATGATGCGCATTGACGACAACATCCAGTTTCGATGCGGCACGGTTCACGTCGCTGCATGCATCACGCGCGCGGTGCACGCATGATGGCGCAACAGATTCACGCGTGGACAGCCGCGTGCGGCAGTGGCGCGCTCAGCACGGTGTTTGAAGGGGCGCCGTTTGCGTCGCTGGTCAACGTCGCGCAAGACCACGACGGTGTGATGCTGATGTATTTGTCCGACCTCGCCGTGCACACGCAGGGCTTACGCGCCGACGCGCGTTGCGCGCTGTTGCTCAGCGATGCCGCCGCAGCCGATCCGCAAGCCAGTTGGCGCGTGACCTTGGTCGGCAGTGCGCACGTCGATGATGCGCGCACCTCGACGTATATAAAACGCCACCCAACGACCTCGGTGTTGGGCGGGTTTCATTGTTGGCGGCTTGACGTCACGCGCACCCGCTACATCGCTGGCTTTGGCCACATGGGGTGGTTGTAGGGCCTGGTCGAGGCGCGCGCCGTCATGTAGCTGGCTGCGTGCCATCAACATCCACGCCCTTGGACGTCCGCGCCCCCGCAAACGCGTTGGATGAGCGCCACCCAACGCTTTACGCCGCCGTCGCTTTGGCCTGCTCGAGCGTCGCTGTCGGCATGCTCGCGCCGACGTTTGTGCAGTGCGCCGTGCTCGTCGCCACCCCGGCGCTGTGCGCGATGCGCATCTTGCCGCTCGGCATCGCGTTGCCGATCGCGTGGACGTCGTTCGCCGTGACGCAGTGGTGGGTGCTGCGCGGCGGCATCTTCACACACGATGTCACCGACGGCGTCGCCACCGGCAACGTCATCGCCACGGCGCTGCAGGTGGCGACGTGGAGCCTGCTGCCACTGCTGATCGACCGAGCTTGCGCAACGTGGCTACGGCGCTGGGGCTTTTTGGCGTTCCCGAGCGCTGCCGTTGCACTCGCGGGCATCGCAGACGTGGGGCTGGCGGCGCCGGTTGCGCGCGCCCTGCACAACCCCGTGCACAGCGCCACACTCGCGGGCTGGAGCAACACCTTGTCGACCCCGTTGGTGGCGTGGTGCATGTGGCTGCTCGCATCAATGAACGCCTCGGTGGCATCGGGCGGATTTGGCACCTGGCGACGTCGACACCCCTACACGCAAGCTGAGCGCGAGGCGGGCATCGCGGTCGCGAGCCGCGTCGGCGTGGCGGTGTTTTTGTGGATGTTCGCGGGCGGCGCGCTGTGGCGCTGGTGCGCAACCGTGCCTGCGGGTCCGGCGGCGGCGCACGTGGGCGATGGCGTGGTGGTGGTGGCAGGGCTGGCGACGCTGGCATTGCTCGCGGCCGCAACGATGGTGTGGCGGCGCGACCGGCATTTGGTCCATGACCCGATTGGCTAAAGGCCACCTCACAAACGCTGCCCTCGCGCCCATCGACGACATCGTTTGCAGCGCGCAGCGCACACGAAGTGCATTTCGCGCGATGTAGGTGCACTTGGTGGTCGCCGTGAAATGCGCAGTCGGGATCAAATCGCCGCTCCGCCGCTGTTTTTGCTGGCACGCGCCTTGAAATACCTCTCCTGTCCCACCACCCAGGAGCCTGCGATGTCGCCGATTTCCAACACCCGCCCCACTGTGCGAAACCATGACATCAACGGCGTCGTCGGCGATCTCGCGGGCTGGATGAAAACTGCGCTGCCGACCGGCGTCGGTCGCCCGACGGGTTTGGTGGGCGCTGACGGCAAGCCGATGTCCGCAGACACCACAGCGTTTCAGATGCGAGGCCCAAACGGCGCTGTCCTCGACATGGCGTGGGACAAAGCAGCGGACAAAATGTACGCGCTGACCAACGGCAAGATGCAAGAAGTGTCGCCTGAGGTGAAGCAAGCGGCCGTCGCACGCCTGAGCACATCGGGTGCGCAGGGACTGCAAGGGACGCGCAAGGATTCGATGTACACCGCCATGCGCAACGACGTGCTCGAGTACAACACCAAAAGCACCACGCTCAAAAAACAACA
>JAYTVG010000647.1:0-1389 GCA_043744135.1 Deltaproteobacteria bacterium
CCGCACCGCGGACAGCGCAACGAACCCGCGTTCGTCGCACACACCGCGGCGTTTGTGGCTGAGGTGCGCGGCGAACGATTCGACGACTTCGTGCGCACCACGGGCGAAAATGCCGCCAGGCTGTTTGGCCTGTAACCGGGACCCCGTGTGGGATTTACGGCGCGGGGGCCGCAGGGCACCTGATATCGAAGCCGATCTCCACGGTGTCGTCGTCGAGCGTGAACTGCGCGGCACCAGTTGTGTCGCCGGTTTTACCGTCGCAGTCGGCGCGCACTTGCACCTGCAACAACGGCGCGCCTAAAAACGGCAACGCCTGGCACCACGGACGCAACGGATTGAACGACCGTGCAAAGCCGCAGCGACCAGCGGTGAGCTGGACGGTGGTTTCGCCAAACACCTTTGCGGCGCCCGTCGCGACCGCCAACGCGGACGATTCAAAGTTCTCGCTCGGACAGTTGCCAAAGGCATCGCGCCACCACAGCGTGATCGTGCGTGTTGTGTCGGAAATCGCGGCTGTGGTGTCGAGGAATGTGTCGATCGAACACAATGCGATGCCGTCGCCTTGGCCGGTCTCGATGCACGCAACCACGCCGCCGGAAAAGCCCTGCGCAGTATTGCAGTTGAAGTTGCCCGCGGCAGGAGAGCACGGTGCACCAATGACCAGCTCCCGGCCAGCGATGGCCATCACGTGGTCTTGCAAGAAGATTTCCGTGTCTCGGTTCCACAGGTGGTTGAACTCGTCGGGGCCCGCAGGCGTGTCAAAGCCATACGTGCCGTTGCCGTCGACGTCGAAAAACAGGTCGGTGGCGGAGTGCTGCTGAGACGGCGACAAGCGCAGCGACTCGGTCAGATCATCGCGCATGCAGTTGTCGTTGAAGTCCATGAAGGGCTCGGGCACGTCGGTGAAGGTGTCGATGGGTTTGCCGTTTGCCGCGAGCAACGCGGGTTCGTTGTCGCCTTGGCGTCCGTCGCCGTTTTGGTCATCAAAGTCATAGATGCCGTTACCGTTGCCGTCGGCGAACGTTTCTTCACCACGCGAGCGAGCCATCACCGTCAACAAGCCGTCTTGCGGGCAGATGGTCGACGGCGAAAAGTCCATGCAGCCCAAGTTCACCGGGCACTCGTCGCCGTCGATGTAGTCGATGCCAGCGGGACCGCCGACAAAGCAGCTCGACGGCGGCCCGCACACGCGATGGTCGTTTCGATAGTCGTCAAGCAGCGCGGGATTAACGAGCGCGTCGATGTTGGTTGGTGGGGTCCGCGCCAAATCACGCATGGCGCGGCCGCGCGTCAGACACTGCTGAGGCAGGGGGCAAAACAACCGGCCCGGGCTGGTATCAGCGTCGCACAAGGCCACCATGTCGCATTTCGTCTCCGTGGTGCCGTCAA
>JAYTVG010000648.1:0-1387 GCA_043744135.1 Deltaproteobacteria bacterium
CCCACGCCAAACACCAGTTGTCCGCGGCCGCGGTGCAGCTTGCAGCGCGTGCAAGCGCCGATGATGCGTTCTTTGAGCGTCGTGAGCTGGTCCGCCGCACTCGCTCCCGAAGCCAGCAAGGCGCGGATGGCGTCGCTGGTGTCGTCGGCGGGTTGCCCAAGCACCGGCAAGGTCACGCGTGTTTGCTGGACCGACGCGCGCGGCGCCACCGCCGCAACCGTTGCTGTCGAGGCTGTCGGGATCGCTGCCGCACGTGCCGTCAGTTGCGCTTTAGGCAGGCTGTCAACGCCGCTGCGCACCAACGCGTCGACGGACGCGCTGAGCGCGTGGGCCAACACGGAGATCGCCTCAGCGTGCTCAGATTCGGGCTCGGTCACACACGCAGGCTTTGCCCACGCGCTGTCGGTGCGCAAGGCAGACGTGGCAAACAAACCTCACGCGTTGACCGCGCGGACGGGTCGGGAGTAGCGTGTCGTCAGTTTTACACTCTTGGAAGTACGGCAGCCGATGCGATAGCCCTGAGGCGCTTGCCGGACTGCACTGCGGAGGCTGAGTTGACCAAGGCGAATCAGGCGACACAAACGCCACGCGCGTCCACAGGGATTCCGTCAGGCGTCGCGTCACCGGCGTCACGCAACGCGCGCGACACCATCATCGAGACCGCTGCGGAAAACGACGTGCCTGACGGTGCGGCCGACGCCGACGAACGCCACCGCGCGCGCACCATGTCGCGCAAACAGATGGCGCGTGAGCACAGAAAAATGCGCGCACGCGGCGAAGTGGTCGAGCTCGTCGAGTACTGGAGGCCGACGTCGCGATCGCAGTGTTTGGACATGGAGCGACCGTGTTTGTTCGTGAGCTGCCGGCACCACCTGTACCTCGACGTCAACCCTGAGACCGGCTCCGTCAAGCTGAACTTTCCTGACAAAGAGCCGTGGGAGCTCGACGAGACTTGCGCGCTGGACGTCGCCGATCGCGGCGGCATCACGCTAGAAGAAGTCGGGACCATCATGAACCTGACGCGCGAGCGTATCCGGCAAGTTGAGGTACGCGGCTTGGAAAAGCTCAAGGAAGTACCCGACGGCGAAAACAGCCTCGACGTGTACATCGACTGGGACCCGTATAACGCCTCCGACGACTTTTAGCGTCGGTGCGCGCGCTATTGAAACTGCCCCGGTACGGGGTGATAGGTCGCCGCCATCGAGGGGTGCGGCGGGTCGCCGGCGATGACCAATTCGACGGTCTGCACACCACCATCGTCAAGTTTAGTGATGCGGCTTTCCACACGGTAGCTCTTGCCGTTGATGTCAAACGTGATGGCCTTGTCGACCGCCGACCACTTGCCGCGCAGCTTCGCCGGCTTGCCCTCAAGCAACGGCTCGAAACG
>JAYTVG010000649.1:0-15931 GCA_043744135.1 Deltaproteobacteria bacterium
TTTTTCGCGCGGGCGCATGGTCAAACAGTTCGAAGATGCGGCGTTTGCGGCCAAGCCCGGTGACATCGTTGGCCCTGTCGAGACGCAGTTTGGCTACCACATCATCAAGTTGTTTGAAAAAACTCCAGAAGTGCAGCGCCCCTTCAGCGAGGTCAAGGATTCGATTTTGACCTCACTCAAAGCGCGCCAAAAAAGCAAGGCGACGCGCGACCTGCTCGACAAGTTGAAGGTCGACGCCAAAGTCGAAGTGCTCGAGCCCGGCGTGTCGCTCGACGCAAAACGCCCGACGCTTGACGGCGTCCCCGGCATGATTCCCCAAGGTCTACCGGGCGCTGCCGGTGCGCCCGAGCAAGACGACGCGCCGGGCGCAGCACCGCCTGCGGCAGCACCGCCCGCTGCAGGCCCGCCCGCTGCAGCACCGCCTGCTGCCACGAAGTGAACGGGTCGCGCGATCCAGCAACGCAGCGCCTCCCGCACGGGAGGCGTTTGCTTTTGGCCCAACGCGAACGGCCCGTTGGTGTTGCGCCAACGTCGACACTGCTGCGGCTGATGTGCGGCCTGGTCTTGACGTGCTTGGCGTGCGCGACCGTCGCGGGTCCAACAGCGCGGGTGGCTCCGGTCGCCATCGACAGCGCGGCGCTGCAGGCGGTGGTGCCGCTGACGGCAGCACTCATCCGCAGCCATGCACAACCAGGGCGCAAGGCGGCCTTCGACGCGATTCTCGACGACCTCGCGCTGTCAACCGCGGTTCGCGTCGAGCACACCGACGATGCGCTGTTGGCGACGGTGCCGGGGCGCGAGCGAACGGCCCCTGCCATCGTGATGGTCGCGCACGTCGACGTCATCGGCGTGACCGAGGCCGATTGGACGACGGGCCCCTTTGACGGGGTGGTGCTGGGAGACAGCGATGGCTCCGTGAGCACCGCGCGCATCGTCGGGCGCGGCAGCTTGGACATGCTCGCGATGGCGGCGCTCATGACCACCACGCTGAGGGTGCTGGCGTCGTTGCCGCCCGCACGTAGCGATGTGATGCTGTTGGTGGTCGCTGATGCTCACGGCGCCGCGCGCGCGATCGTCGACGCCATGGTGAGGTGGCCGGCGCTGCGCCACGCGCGCGTGGTGTTTGCGCACGGCGGCGGCTTGATCGCTGATCTGCTGCGGCCAGGTGAAGACGTCGCTGCGGTGGCGGTGGCGGACCAGGGCCAGCTGTTGGTGCGGCTGCACACGCAAAAAGGCGCGGACCAAGCCGCGGCCGATCGACTGCTGCGCGCGCTCAGCCGCTTGGCTCGCCTGCCGCGTGCCGTGCTGTTGACCCCGCAAGCGCGGCGACAGTTGGCGGCGATCGGCGATGAGCGCAGCGGTCTTGAAGCGCTCATGCTCAAAAACCCCGACGTGGTGCGCACCGTCGCACCCGAGCTGTTGTCGCGGTATCTCGGCGCCGACAACCTTTATGACACCTGCACGATCACGGCGATGAACGCGATCACGCAAGACGCCAGCGATGTGCCGCTGCGCGCGAGCGCCGACGTGACGTGTCACCTGCTGCCGGCGACCACAGCGCAAGCGATGCAGCGCCGGCTGCTGTTGGCCGTCGACGACCCACGCGTGAGGCTTGAGGTTGTGTCGGCAACGGACCCGACGGTGTCGTCGTCGGACGCGGCAACATTTTCGCTGTGGGTGCGGCGCCTCAAACAAGAAAATCCCGGTATCGTGGTGGCGCCCGTGCAAAACGCCTTACCCTCCGATTGCCAGCCATTTCGCGCCCAACGCATCGCGTGTTTCGGCTTCACGCCTGTACGCGTCACCACCGATGCCCTGCGGCGCACCCGCGGCAGCGACGAGAGCGTGTTTATCGATGCGTTGCAGGCGGGCCTACCGCGCTTGGTCGATGTTGTGTTCACCGCGGCAGCGCCATGACGATGCGCGGTGGTTTGATCCTGCCCGACGGACACCTCGACGCACCGCTTGCGCGCTTCAAGCTGTGGTGGCAGCTGGCTCAAGGTGCAGCCGCGGAGGCCGACGCGATGGTGCTGTCATCGGTGGACAGCGCGGGGATGCCGTCGAGCCGCGTGGTGTACCTGCGCCAGCTCGATCACGGCTTGGTGTTTTACACAAACCTGCTGAGCCAAAAGGGCCAGCAGCTGCTCGAACGGCCGGTGGCGGCGTTGAACTTTCATTGGGCCCCACACGAGCGCCAAGTGCGCATGCAAGGCAGCGTCGAGTCGGTCGACGACGCCACGGCGGATCGGTACTTCGCGCAGCGGCCGCGCGACAGCCAGATTGGCGCGTGGGCCTCGCAACAAAGCGCGCCGGTGCCCGCGGGCACCACCTTGCTTGAGTCCGTGAAACAGGCTGCAGCGCGCTTCGAGGGCCAAACGGTGCCCCGCCCGCCGCATTGGTCGGGGCTGCGCGTGCTGCCGAACCGCATTGAGTTTTGGCAGGCAGGCGCGTTTCGCCTGCACCGTCGGGACTTGTACGTGACGCAAAACAACACCGAACCGCGAATCTGGTCGCACGCGGTGTTGCAGCCGTAGCATCCAACCAGGCGGACAGCGAGGCTGCGTCGTATACTGCGTAGGGTGATTTGGGCGGAGGTTGCGATGGTGTCTGTGGACGCAAACATGATGGCGCAGCGGCTCAACGGCGCGTTTACAGCGTTTGGCGGCCAAGAAATCGCGCAGTTGCGCACCCTCCCCGTGCAGCAGCTGCAGGCCCTGTCGGGCAACATGCAGCTGTTTTTGGACGGCGTCGGCGGCAGCGGCGGACAAAGCGCTGCCGTCGCCGCCATGGTCGGCGGGCAATCGCTTGCGGGCCTGCGTCACCTCGCGGCCGTGTCCTCGCAGTTTGAGCCCTCACTCGGGCGCTCGAGCGCCTTCGCAGGCGGCGGCGTCGGCGGCTTTAGTGTGCTTGGGCCGCTGACGAGCACCGGCGTCAACTTCGACCCCGTCGCCGGCAACGCCTTGACGCGCCCGCCGGTCGGCGCCGCCGCTGCCGTGCTTGGCAGCGAAGATGCGAGCGCCACCACGCTGCGTGGCGTCGGTGGCAGTGGCAGTTTTTTTGAAGACAAGGTCTTCGACTTGATGATCAAAATCGTCGAGGACTTCCAAAAGAAGATCGAAGACCGACTCAAAAAACTCCAAGCGGACGCAAAAAAAGCCGAACAAGAGGCCAAAGGCGGCGGCAAAAAGAAGGGCAAAGGCCTGTTTGGCTCGGTGCTTGGCATCGTAGGCAAGGTGGCGGGCGGTGTCTTTGGCGGACCGATCGGCGCCGCCGTCGGTGGTGCCATCGGCTCAAAGCTCGGCGGTGCCGTCGACGGAAAAGGCGGCGGTGGCGGCGGCAGCGGTGGCGGAGGTGCTGCCGGGAGCTCTGAATCGCGCAACATCGAGTTTGAAAAAGTGAAGTTCGACATGCAAAAGCTCAGCCAAATGCAACAGGCGTTGTCGAACATCCTCAACACCCTCGACGAGCTCGCGAAATCGGCCATTCGCCACATCAAGGTTTAGCGCTCGCAGGGGTGCAGGAGCTTCCTTCGCGCCCGCGTTCTTCGTAAGGTGGGGTTCCCCGATCCGCCCTCTTCGAAGGTTTGTGCAACCGCTATGGCCTCAAAAAAACCAACGCCTCCATCGCCGGCACCCGCGGCGCCACGCCCCTCGGCGGCGCAACAGCTGAAGTCTGATTCGCGTCAGACGTCGCTGGAGGCGGGGCGCGCGCTGCAGCGTCTGCTCGATGCCGCGCCGGGGGCGCAGATCGCCCACGCGACCGACGTCGGCACGCTCAACGAGGCCAAACGCGTCTTGGCGCTGGCAAGCACGCTGCACGTCAACGTCCCAAGCGGCGAAATTTCCGCCGCAAGCATCGCTGACCGCATCGACGATTTGCGCCGCCAGCTCGCGGTGCAGCGGCCCGTGGCGCACGACGCAACGGTGCGCATGGGCGACGAAGTGTTGATGGATCTGCTGGGGTATTTGGGCGGCGAACCGTTCGTGGCGCACACCGACACTTGGTACAACATCGCGCCCAACGCGCTGTTGCCCGGCTTGTTTGAAGCGCTCACCGACGTCACGATCCCAAACCAACGCGTCGTGCACGTGCATTTGCCCAGCAACTACCCCGTGGTGGCGCACGCGGGCCGCACCGCAGTGTTCGCGGTCTATTTGAAAGAGGCGCGGCGACGTGAACTTCCCGATCTTGATGACCCGTTTGTGCTGCCGTTGCTCAACCGCGGCGTAAAGACTCCCGACCAGCTGCGCGAACAGGTGCGCGGTGAGCTCGTCAAAGAACGCGCGCTGCAGATGGTGGAGCACGCGAAGATGCTGCTGCTGCGCGAGCTGTACGTGCGTTGTATGGATGACGTGGTGCCGACCGAGCTCGTCGACGAGGAAGTGACGCGGCGCTGGCGCGGTTTTGTTGGCGAAGCGCTCATCCGCCAAGGCGTCAGTCTCGAAGAACAGCAACGCTCGCGCCACAACTACGGCAGCGACAAAAACCTCTGCGCCGAAGCGCGCCGCACGGTGTGGGAAGCGCGTGTGTGTGAAGCCGTGGCGGCGCATCTCGGCGTGCAGGTCAACGACGCTGAGTTGAAAAAATCACTCACTGCGATCTTTGGTGTCGACGTCGATCTCGAAAGTGTGCTGTATAAAAATCCACAGCTGCACAAAGACTTGGTTAAGGGCCTGCGGGTGCGCCGCGCGGTCGACGCGTTGATCGGCAAAGCCACGGTGTCGTTTGACGCGGCGCCCACGTCGCCCGACAAGGCCTACGTGCCACTCGCACCCCCCAGCGACAAAAGCGATCGCATGGTCGTGACGGCTGCGCGCGGGTTGGCGCGGCCGCAACCTAAGCCACCGCGCTAGCCGATCCCTCCGACGTCACGTGGACGGCCTTCATCACCTCCACCGGCGGTGGTCGCCTAGCTCCACGTCGACGGGATGCCGCAGTCGAGCATCTTTGAGCCAAAGTACGGGTTGCGCAGCTGTGGCGTGGTCTGCACCCACTTTTGAAACGTCTTCGCCATCGGGCACTCGAAGATGAAGCGGCCTTTTTGCAGCGATGGGTCTGCCACCATCAGCGCCACCATGTGCTTGGACACCTCCGCAAACGCCAAGCGCGTGGAGCCCAAGTTCACCGGTGGCGCTTGTGCCAGCTGCTGTGCCGCCACCGCGAGCGAGGCCAGCGTCGCTTGCGCGGGCCCGTCGCTTTTGGCAGCGGCGCTGGCTGCGCTTGCGAGTGCTGTGGCGTAACGGGGGGCGTCGCTGCCGTCATCGGCGGCCAGTCGCGTGCGCATAGCATCGTAGTTCCACCACACGACCTGCAGCGGTGTGGCGGTCGCGGGCAACGCAGGGGCGAGTGCTTCCGCGACCGGCGCGGGCGGCACCGCCATCACCGGGACGGCGGGTGTCTGCGCTTGGCAGGCGACCGACACGAGGGACAACAACAGCGAGCAGGTGGTGGTGCGCATGCAAAACCTCAAGGTGACTGGCGCATGCTAGCAACTGCTGCGCTAGCTTGCAGTGCTTAGGAGATGCCCATGGCCACGGAACTTTCGATGGATGGCGACGTCATGGTGCTGCGCATGCACGAGCCACGCGGCAATGCGCTCGGCCTAGCGACGCTGTCGACGCTCAATCGCATGCTCAACGACGTCATCGCCGCCGACCCCGCGGTGCTGGTGTGGACGGGTGCGGGCAAGGTCTTCGGCGGTGGCCTCGATGTCGTGCAAGCGTCGACGTTTGATCGCGCGGCGTTGGTGTCGTTCGTCGACGCGTTTGAGAATTTTTTTATGCGGCTGTTGGCGTTTGAGGTGCCGATGGTGGCGGCCGTCAACGGCCATGCGTTTGCGGGCGGGGCCGTCACGCTGCTGGCCTGCGACGTGCGTGTGGCGCAGCGGGGGCCGCTTGCAATAGCCCTCAACGAAGTCGACCTCGGTATGCCGTTTCCGTCGACCGCGCTGCAGGTGGCGCGCTTTGGCATCCCGCCACAACACCACACCGAAGCCATCGCGCTGGGCGCCCGCTACGACGTCGACCGTGCGCACGCGGCCGGCCTTGTGCACCACGTCGATGACGATGCGCTCGCGCGCGCGCAGACCATCGCACACCACATCGCCAGCAAAAGCAAAAGCGCCGTGCGCACGGTGCGCGCCACCTTGCGGGCGCCGTTTGTGGCGGCCGCCCATCAACACGCGGCGGTGTCGCGCGCAGCGTTTGTCGACGCGTGGCTGGCGCCGGCTACGCATGCGCGCATTGTACAGCTCGCAGCACAGCTCACGCAGCGCTAACGCGACGGCGACGCAAGCTGACAGGCGCGTTTTGCGACAGCTGCGCAGGGCTGCGCACTTTGTCGACGTTCACGGGCGTATCGCGTTGCGGTTTTCACGCGCGCCCCGTAAAAAAACGCATGCTTGCACGCATGGATCTTCATCGTCGTCGGCTGCTGAACAGCGCCATGAACCGCGGCGTGCGCAGCGCTGCACTGGCGTGTGCGGGCGCGCTGTTGGCGGCGTGCGGCGTCGAGCCGGTCGCTGACTTCAAGCGGCACTTGAGCCCGCACCGCGCCAACGGAAGCGACGACACCGTCACGATCCCTGATGCTACCGACGCCATGAGTGCCGTCGAGCTCGACGGGCGGCCGGCTTGGGTGGGGCCGTACCCAATCGTGCTCGTGCACGGCTTTTCGGGCTTCAGCGCCATCGGGGGGGCTGGGTATTTTTATGGCGTGCAGGAGGACTTAAGTGCCGCGGGTGACGTCGTGTACACGCCGTCGTTGCCGCCGGTCGCGACTTCCAGCGCGCGCGCGCGGGTGCTCAAAGATCTGTTGCTGACGGTGCTGCGCGACACCGGCGCACCCAAGGTGCACTTGATCGCGCATTCGCAAGGTGGGCTCGATCTGCGCGCGCTCACCAACATCGACGACGACGATGGCAGCGCGGCATTTCCCGCGGAACACATCGCGTCCATCACCACCATCTCGACGCCGCACCAGGGCACCGCGGTGGCCGACCTCGCGGCACTCGCGCCCGACGGTGCCCTCAACCCCGCAGGCCAGTTGCTCGCGTGGTTGATCACGGGGTTAAACCAACCCCCAAGCGACCTAAGCGGCGACGCCGTGCCGTCGGACGCGTGGTCCCCCGAGCTCGACGCTGCGCTCACCCTGCTGACGCCCGCTGGTGCGAGCGCGTTTTCGTTGGCGCACCCTTGGCCTGCTGATGTGCCGGTGTTTTCCATCGCGGGCGTCACCAACTTGCAATCGCTCGACCACGCGCAATGTCACGGCAGTGTCTGGCAAGCCCTCGACGGCGTCGACATCACCGACCCGGCGCTGTTGGCCAGTGGTGCGCTGCTGGCGCTGGCCGACGGCGGCACCGTGCTGTCACCGTCGCCCAACGACGGCTTGGTGTCAGTGCACAGCGCGCGCGATGGGATATTTTTGGGCTGCGTTGCCGCCGATCACGCGGACGAGATCGGCCAGTTCGGCGACAACGGCGCCATCGGCTCGGGCTTTGACCACTTGCAGATGAACCGCGATCTGGTCGCGCACCTGCGCACGCTCGAGTGAACGACAGCATCGCTGGCCGCGCCGCATCTGCTCGCGACATGAAATTACTTTGTTCACCTCCCAAGGTCGGCGAATTGCGCACCGCACTGGTGATGTTGGGCCTGTGTGCTTGTGCGCCGACAGACAGCGACCGCACGCTGCGTGAGCGCTGTAGCACCGACGCACAGTGCCAAAGTGGGCTGTGCCGTGGTGGCGGCTGTGCTGTCAACGGCTGCGGCGGCGACGTCGACTGCCCGACCGGTCTCGTGTGCCAAAGCGACAGCAGTGGCCGCACCTGTGCGCCCCCCGCTGCACGCGGAGACTTTTGCGCGCGATCCGATGCCCTCGGGCCGGTCTCGCTCAGCTGTGAAGACGGCTTAGTGTGTGAAGCCACCGACGATGACGCCACCCGCGTGTGTGCCCCCAGCAGCGGCCCGCGCGCGTTGCGTGAAGCTTGCGACGCCGCGCGACTATGTGATCTAGGCCTGCTGTGCATTGACGGTGTATGTTTAGCGGACGTCGACGCGGCGTGCAGGATCGCGGGCGACTGCGCGTCGCTGCTATGCCCCGATTCGCTCGCGGTGTGCGTCGTTAACGACTGCGGTGGCGATGTGGCGTGCGGGCAAGGGCTGGTGTGCGCGGGCGGCGATTGCGGCCGCGAGTGTCTGCCACCCGCAAAACGCGATGAAGAGTGCCTGTACGGCCGCACCGACACCGACCCGTGCTTTCGCCGGCACGGCTGCGCTGACGGCTTGCTGTGTGAGGCCGTGCAGATCCCCGACTCCATCGGCGCTTGCGTTCCCGCGAGCGGCCGCGCTGCCGGCGAGCTGTGCAGGTCAGACGAGGTGTGCGCGTCGGGCGTGTGCACCAACACCGCGTGCCAATAGGTCGACCGCTTTTGACGCCCTGAAGATCCGCGTGAGCGTGCGTTGAGCACCCCGGTTGAGCACCCCGTTTGACCGCGCGTCGATAAGCCACAACACGTCAGCCATGCGCATGCTGCTGCAACGGGTGAAACAAGCGCGCGTCGAGGTGGACGGCGGCGTCGTTGGCGCCATCGACGTTGGCTTGCTCGCGTTTGTCGGCGTGCTTAACAACGACAGCGCGCAAGACGCAGTGTGGTTGCAAGATAAGCTGTTGGCGTTGCGCATTTTTGCGGACAACACGGGCAAGATGAACCTCAACGTCAAAGATGCGGGTGGTGCGGTGCTGTTGGTGTCGCAGTTCACGCTGTGCGCCGACACCAGCGGCGGCACGCGACCCTCGTTCGCGTCCGCGATGGCGCCAGACGCTGCTAAGGGTGTCATCGACGCGATGGCCGCGGCGCTCGCGCAGCACATCAGCGTGCACACCGGCCGTTTTGGCGCGCACATGAACGTGCACTTACACAACGACGGCCCGGTCACCGTGTGGCTTGATTCCAAGGCACGCAGGTGAGCAGCTTCGACGACGCACTCACCAGCGCCGCGCGTGCCAGCGGCGTCAAGCTGCCCGGCCCCTTCGTGCACGCGTGTGCGCAGCATTTCGCAGTGTTGCTGAAGTGGAACGCCACCCACAACCTCACGCGGGTGGTGGAGCCGGATGATGCCGCACGACGTCACTATCTCGATTGCGTGCTGCCCGCCTGCGACGCGCCCGCCCCCGACAGCTGCATCGACGTCGGCAGCGGTGCGGGTTTTCCCGGCTTGGTGCTCGCGCTGTGGTGGCCTACCACGCGCATGACACTGGTCGAGCCAGCCAAAAAGCGCGCGAGTTTTTTGAAGGTCGCGGCGCACACGTTGGGCATCGCGCAGCGCGTGCGCGTGGTCACTGCCGTCGACGCCACAGCAGCGCTGGTGACGTCACGCGCGGTGTTTTCGCCGGGTGTGCGCGCGCCGCTCGCAGCAGCACTCGCGCCTGGTGCGACGTTGTGGCAGTGGAGCGTCCCCAACGAGGCCGCCGCCTTTGCCGTTGAGATGGCGAGCGCGGGCTTGGTTGCGCAGCCACCGCTGCCTTATGTGGTTAGCGGTCTCGACGCGCGCGTGGTGTTGCGTGCAGGTCGCCCTGCGTGACGGACGCGCTGCCTCGTTCAGATCCCAAACGCACCGACATGCAAGGCGTGCGCGACCTGCCTGCGCTCACCGGCGTGCGTTTTGTCGCCGCTGCGCACGTCGTCATCTACCACGCGCTGCGGCCGTTGGTGGTGGACGCGAACACGCCGTGGGCGCGCGTGCTGGCGGCCGGGCCCAGTGCTGTGACGTTGTTTTTTGTCTTGTCGGGGTTTGTGTTGACGTGGTCGTTGCCCGATGGACCGCTCGGCGCACGGCAGTTTTTTCGCGCGCGTTTGGCCCGCATCGTACCGGTGTATTGGCTCGCGCTGTTGGTGGTGTTGCCGCTCGGTGCGATCGCGCGAGCCAAGGGCATCGTCGTTGATCCACTCGGCCCGTGGTCGTTCATCGCGGTTGCGTGCGGCGTGCAAGCGTGGCTTCCGCAAGCAGCGCTGCGGTGGAATCCGCCTGCGTGGTCGCTGTCGTGCGAGTTGTTTTTTTACGCGCTATTGCCGTTTGTGGTGCCGGCGCTGATGCGCGCGCGGCGCATCACTTCAGGCGCGTTCGTCATCGCTGCGTGGACGCTTGCACTTGCGATCGCTTGGGCGGCGCAGTCCGCCGCTGGCGTTGTCGACGCGCGCATCACTGACGACACACCGCTGCTGGCGCTGTTGAAGTTTTTTCCGCCACTGCGCGCGCCCGAGTTTTTTTTCGGCGTGTGGGCGGCGCTGTTGTGTCGCCGCGGCGTGCGCGTGCCGCGCGTGGCTGCACCACTGGCCATCGCCGCCAGCGTCGCCGTGGTCGCTAGCGGTACGGCACCCGCCGTTGCCCTGCACAACGGCTTGCTCGCGCCATTGTTTGCGGTGCTTGTGATGGGTCTCGCCGACCGTGACGCGCCACTGGCTCGGGCGCTGTCGACGCGCGCGTTGGTCCTGCTCGGTCACGCCAGCTACGCGCTTTACTTGTTGCACGTGCCGCTGATGGTGTGGACCGCGGCCATGTTGCGCACCACGTCGCTTCAGCCGCTGCCGGCGCTGTTGGCGGGCGCTTTGAGCGTGCCGGTGGCGATCGTGGTGTTGTTGACGGTCGAGCGGCCGCTGCGTGCACGCTTTCGCGCCGCTGCGATGACGTAGGCCGCACGCGCCCACGCGTCATCGCTGCCGACCCACAACAAACCGAGCGCGAACAACACGACGAACGCCACCGCAATCTCGGACGACGCGTGCCGACAGCGCGCGACGACGGCGCACGCCCCAGCACCAACACCCAGCGCGATCGGCAGCAGCGCACGCGCACGCACCGACGTTGTATGACGTTGCGCCCCGTGTTTCGGGGTGCGCTCAAAGGGCAGCGCGCGACGCGCCAACAGCGCGCGCCAGCACGCCCACAGCGTGGCGGGGGCGATGCCGATGCCGAGCGCAAACACTGCGGGCACCGCGACTAAACTGCGCCACTGCGGCTGCGTTCGTCGCGACAGCGCCGCGGCGTAAAACGCCAACACGCCCAGCGAGCCCACGGACAACACGCCGGCGCCGATGCGCACGTGAGCACCCAGCGCGGTGGCACATGCCAGCGCCACCACCAAAGCCACCGTGCACAACACCGCGACCGGCGCGAGCAGATGCAGTGTGGCCTCGATGCGCACCGCGAGCGTCGCTTGGCTGCGCCAAATCGTCGGCAACAATTTGCGCGCGACCTGCAACAGACCGCTCATCCAGCGCTGTTGTTGCGCGACGAATGCGCCCATGCATGCGGGCAACTCCGCCGGCACTACAACGTCGTCACGGTAGACAAAGCGCCAGGCCCGTAGCTGCGCGCGATACGACAAGTCCACGTCTTCGCTGAGCGTATCGCCCTGCCAACCCCCCGCATCGTCGATGCAGCTGCGGCGCCAGATCCCCGCGGTGCCGTTGAAGTTAAACCAGCGCGACAATGCGCTGCGACCCGCTTGCTCGACGCTGAAGTGTGCATCCAGCAACAACGCTTGCGCGCGCGTCAACAATGAGGCGTCGGCGTTTTGGTGGCCCCAACGCGCTTGCACCATACCGACGGCCGCGTCGGCAAACGACGGCACCATGCGCGACAAAAAATCCGGGGCGGGCAAGAAGTCCGCGTCAAAGATCGCGATGAGGCTGCCGCGCGACACCGCGGTGGCGTGAGCGAGCGCACCGGCCTTGTACCCTGCACGATCGGCGCGGCGCACCACCGTGACGTCGACACCCGCGGTGCGCCCTCGTGCGACCGCCGCGTCAACCAGCGCGCGCGTCACGTCGGTGGAATCGTCCACGACCTGCACTTGCAACAACGCGCGTGGCCAGTGTAGTGCGCAGGCGGCATCGATGAGCCGTACCGCGACGTGTTCTTCATTAAACAGCGGCAACTGCACAGTGACGCTCGGCAGCGTATCGGGCAGTGTGCCGATGGCAGACGCGCGGCGCGGCACGCAAGCCAAGCGCGCGCGGTGCAGCCCAAACACCGTCAGCACCGCCGTGCACACCAACACCAACAACGACGACAACGCAGCCAACATACTCATTGCACGACCGGCAGTGCGCGGCCTTTCGCGCCGACGTCAAGCAAGTCAAAGCTCAACACATCCATCGGACACACGTCGATGCAGATGCCACAATGAATGCAAGCAGAGTTGCTGTTGTCAAACGGCTGCTGTTTGCGTGCGAACGCCATGACGTCGACACCGACTTGGCATTGCTTGCTGCACTCACCGCAGGTGATGCACGCGTCGGTGCTTTTGATGTGCAAGCGCCCGTACCAGCGCGCAAGAATTTGGTTCCACGCCGCCAGCGGACACCAGTAGCGGCACCACACCTTGCCGCCAAAAAACGGGTAGAGCGCGATTGGGATCACCGCCACCAACCAAAAGTCCACCACGTACGAATAGCCCTGCGCCCATGCATTGTCGGCGCGGGTGCCAAACGCGCCAACGGTGATGACGGTGACGAGCAGCGCCGCCACCAACACGATGAAGCTTTGAAATTCCCACGCCCGACTGCGCTCGCCCTTGGGTGCGAGGTGGCGCCACCGATCGCCGAGCGTCTCGGCCAGGCCCCCGCACCCGCACACCCAGGTGCAAAAGCGCTTGCCGTGATTTCGCGCCAGCAGCGGGATGATGACGAAGGTGCCAAGCAAGCCGCCACCGACGAACAACGCGATCAGCGCGTGCGGGTCGCTGCTGTTCCACCAGTGAAACGTGTTGAAAAAGAGCGGCCACGGTTGGTACAGACCCCACGCGCGCCAGGCGTATTGGATGGACAAGCCCTGCACCGCGATGACGTTCGTGATCAAAAAAAACACCAACTGAAACGTCAGCAATGAGGCGTAACGGTAGCGTTGGTAGCGCGGACTTTTGGCGATGCCGCTCCAGCGCATCAACGCTTGCCAGCCAAATCCAGCCATCAACAGCGTGTACGTGAGGCTGTACAAATAGCCCTGTTGAAACCACAACGTGGCGTCGATCTGCACGCGTGCAGCGTCGTCAAATAGCCAGCGAAACGGCGAAAACGCCACCGCGAACAGCGCACCCACTGCGCGGCGGAAGGCGTCGGGATCAATGAAGGTCGTAAACGGCCACGCGTACGGCGTGTCGGGGAATTTCTTGAGCGCATACAGCGTGTAGGCGAACACGAACATCGCGCTTGCACTCGCGTAACGTCGCCAGTGCCACTCGCCCGCTAAGCGCAAGCCCGCGCGTCGAAAAAATCCCACCGGCAGCTCGGTGCCGATGAGCAGCAGCACATGGTCATTGTCGATGCGGGTGGTGGTGCCGTTGGCGGTGAAGGTGACTTGCGCTTGGTCGATTGCGCTGATGCTCGCGCCCAGGTGCAGCGTGATCGCCCCTGAGGCGGCGAGCGCTTGCACGGCGCTGGCGTTTTGTCGCTTTGCCGCACCCAAATCGCCGCGCACGATCATGGCGACGCGCGCGCGCTGGGCGAGGGCGATTGCGGCTTCACACGCGACGTCACCACCACCGACCACGACGACGCGCTGGGCGTCATAGGCGGTGGCGTCAGGCATGGCGTGGTGGACCTTGTCGCCGTGCTCTTGTTCCCCAGGCACACCCAGCGCGCGTGGGGCGCCCGATTTACCGAGCGCGAGCACGACGCGGTGCGCGCGGTGCACACCCGACGCGGTCTTCACCACAAACACCGCGCCCTCTTTGACGACGTCAGTGACGCGCGTGTGCTCACGCACGTCGATGGTCGCGTCGGCGAGCTGCGCGTGCCAGCGCTTGAGCAGCTGTTCGCGCGTGCACGCGTCAAACCACAAGCTGCTGCGGTTTTTCACCGACAACGGCTCCGCAAACAAGCGCTTGCCCGCATACATGTTGACGACGGTGTGCGCGATGATGTTCGCCTCGAGCACGCGGCAGCTGACGCCGAGCTCTTTGGCGCGCATGGCCGCCGCTAAGCCGGATGCACCCGCACCGACGATCAACACCGACACGATGTCGCTGGTGCCGGCAGGCACGCTGGGGGCGATGCGATCGATCACATCGACACCTGCGTTGAGGCCGAGCTTGAGCAGTGGCGTACCTGCCACTTCACCGACGACAAACAAGCCCGACACGGTTGTTTCGCCGTATTGGTTGGTCTGCGGCAAGCTTGGGTAGCTGGGCTCATCGCGCTGGTGCAGCGGCTTTGCGAGGGCGAGCACACTCATGGCGCGCTGCGTTTGAGCTGTACGCTGGGCTGCGCGTTGAGCGCCCAATCGTAGTCGCGCACGACGACGCTCGCTGCTACCGGAAACGTCAGATCCGGCGCGACGCGGTGCACATACGCGAGCACGTCGCCGCCGAAATCATCTTGGTACCAAGTGAAGATGTTCGACACGGTGACTGTGTCGCCGGCGACCGAGACGTTGCGCGCCTCGTGGACAAACTTGACGGCCTCGCGCTGCAGTTGAGCAGGCAAAGTGGCAGCGTCGAACGGCACGCGCGGCAACTGCGGGCACCCCCCCGACGCACAGTTGAGCGCGAAGTGCACGCGCGGCTCTTTAAAGCGCGGGCGGATGATGTTGTTTTCGAGATCGTACAGGTTGGTCTGCGCGCCATCGAGCTTGAACTTGGTGAGCACGAAAAAGCTCGCGCGCTCGTCCATCACGCTGCGGATGGCGGGCCAGCGGTTGACGACGTTAAACAGCGTCAGCGCATTGTACGCGTTGAGGTAGTACGCGAGCTGCTGCGCGCTGCTGTTAAACAGCTCGGGCCGCGTGGTTGGGCCTACCTCGCCGAGGATCGCGACGTAGCGGTCCAGCGACGTGCGGTTGGCTTTGAGGCTTGGGTAGTCCACGCGCCCTTGCGCATCCACCATAGTGGCCAGCACGTGTGCCCAGTCGTCGCCGTTAAACGTGGTCCACACCTTCACGTCGATGGGGGGCCCGACCGTCAGCGGTTGCGCCAACACCGTGCAGGCGCCGGCGGCCGCCAGCGTCGCGACCAAGGTTAAAACACGCAAGGGGGACAGGGGGGGCGGCATGGTGTTCACGGTATACGACGAAGACGTCAGTTGTGCTGCGGCAACAATGCACAGCGGCGCGGCGCACTGGTTGCGCCGCAGCACACGACGTTTCACGTCGATGGACGTTGAGGCTGCACGCAGCGACACTCAGCTGGCGATGGCCGTGCGCGCGCCGGTGGACGCCAAACGCGCAGGGGTGAACAACGGCGGTGTGACATCGTGGCGTAGGGCCCACCACAACACCACCGCGCCCACAGCGCTGATGACACCGCATGCGATAAAAAACCATGAATACCCAAGTCCGTGAGCGGCGAAGCCCGACAAGCCGCTGCCGATGGCGGTCGCGAGCACGACGACGGTGGCCTGCAAGGTATAGTCGGTGGCACCAAACGCGGGGTCGCTCGCGTCCATCATGACAGTGAACAGCCCTACCGTCGCCATGCTGCCCGTGAAGTGCTCAAGCACCAACACCGCGCTGAGCACCGACGTGCCGTGTGAGACGCTTGCGGCGTACAACCCCAGCAGCGCCGCATGCAACACGCCCGCCCACAACAGCGTGCTTTTGCGACCGAAACGCCCGGAGCACCAACCACCGCACAACGCGCCCACCAATGCCGCCACCGCGCCTAGCGACCCCGACACCCAGCCGATTTGAGCGATGCCCATGCCGGCGTCAACAAGCATCGGCTTGACCATTGGCGATCCTGCAGCGTCACCGATTTTGTACAGGCCCAACATCAGCAACCACCACACCATGCGCGGCCGCCGCAAAAACATCAGCGTCGACGAGGACAACGCGACGCGCGGCGCCGGCACGTCAGCGCTCGGTTCGCGCCACAGCATGATGGGCAGCGACGCGAGCAACAGCAGTAACGCCATGCCCATAAACGTCGGGAA
>JAYTVG010000650.1:0-15896 GCA_043744135.1 Deltaproteobacteria bacterium
TCGCCGTCAAACAACAGGTACGACAGCAGGTCGCCTTCACGCGGGCCACCTGCACCGGAGAAGCGCTTCAAGATCGGGCCCATCACGCCGCCTGCGCGCGCCAGCACGGAGCCCAACCGCAAGTGTTTGGCGGCGATGGCGGCGATGTCTTCGTTGGGGCGGATCATCAATGCGTCGACTTTGCGGTACGACTGACCACGCTTGTGCGCCATGGCGTTACTAAGCGCTTCAGAAAAGCCCGCGCCGTATGCGCGCACCCCAGCGTCGAGCAAGTTGTTGAAGCGCTCGAGGCGCTGCAGATCGTATTCGGTGCGGTCCGACAGCAGCGCGTTTAAGATTTTGCCGAGCAACACGCCGGCGCTTGGGGATTGGTCGATGGCGGTGGGCGGCACCATGCCGGTGTCAGTGCCTTCATCGCGCGCGCGCAGACCGATCACCAAGATGCGATCGGCACCCAGCCGCAGCGCGGGCGAGATCGGCGTGTTGAGCTTGAGGCCACCGTCGCAATAAATTTCGCCGTTGACGTCGACACAGGGAAAAATCCACGGGATGGCGGCGGACGCGAGGGCGTGCTCGGGGCCGATCTCGGCGGCGATCACCTTCACTTGCGGATCGGTGCTCCACGCCGGCAACGCGCCTTTGACCTGCACGAAGCTATGGGTTTTCCCTGACGCCAAATGCGTGGCGTTGACACACACCGCGTGCAGGTCGCCGTTGTTTAAGTTGCGCGTGATGTTCGACCAGCGCGTGCCGCGTCGAATCAGTTGCTCAAGCGGGCCCGTGTTCAGCAAGCCACCGAGCCGGCCGGGGCCGACGACGTCATCAAGCTCGCCACGCCCGCGCGACCCCAACAAGAAGCTCGGCAAACGCGCGAGCTCACGCCAGCCGACGCGATAGACGCCCTCGATGCGCAGGCGCTCCCAGACGGTGGCGAGCGCGCGCCCTTGTGTTTCAGGTGCGTGCGCGGTCGCCGCTAAAAAGCACGCGTTGATCGCCCCCACCGACGTGCCGCAGATGATCTCAAAACGCGCATGCGCCCGCACGCGCTGCGGCAACTCATCGCGAATGTACTTGATGACGCCAGCCTCGTACGCACCCCGCGCGCCACCGCCTGACAACACCACGCCCGTCAACAGCGGGCGTGTTTTTGCTTGCGGTACCTCGTCGCTTTCGGTGGTGGTCGACGTCACTTGGCTCCTGCTGTTGGCTTCGCTGCGGCGTTGGCTTTTTGGTAGCGTTCGGCGAGCGCGCGCTGGCGGGTGCCCATGTCCATGCGCTGGCCCGCGATCCACACGGCCTCGGCGTTGGTGCTGGTCTCAAACGGATCCCCCGACCACAACACCAAGTCCGCACGCTTGCCCGCCGTGATGGTGCCAACTTCCTTGTCGACGCCAAACACGCGCGCCGGTACCGACGTCACTGCCGCTATCGCCTTGGCGTACGGCAAACCGTACGACACCGCGACGCCTGCTTCTTGGCGCACCCGCGTGGTGTTGGTGTCGGTGCCGGTCGACGTCACGATGACAACAACACCAGCGGCGTCGAGCAAGGTGGCGTTGTCGTCGCGCGCGTAGATGGCGTCAAACGTCGCGGGCTCACCCGACGACGGGCACAGCACGACGGGCACGCGCGCTTGCGCAAGCTCATCTTTCACCATCCACGCTTCAGCGCCGCCCACCACCACCACACGCACTTTGGTGTCGTTGGCGAAGCGCAGCAGCGAACGGATGTCGGCCGCACGATCGACGCGCACCAACAGCGGCAAGGTCGCTTGCGCCACGGGCACCAGCGCCTCCAGATGCACGCGCGGCAAACTCAAGGTGCGCGCGTTGGCGCTGTCGTACGCGGCGCGGTTGTTCATGAAAAAACGCGTGTCATCCAAAAACTCGCGAAAGCGCAACACCACCCCACCGCGCGTGCCGCCCGCGTCCGCTTTGGCGTCGCTGCCAAAACCCGCGGTCACGCCAGCACGGGTCGCGCGCGTGATGCTGACGGGGCTGCCCGACAAATCCACCACATACGCCGTGCCCGACAACAAGCGCCCCTCAGGGCTCAGCACCACCGACGTCACCCCTTGCGCGCGATGGATGGCGACGTGCGGCGACGCTGGGTTATAGGCATCGATCGCCAAAAATCCCGGCGCGGGCCCACCGTCGTGCATGCCGCTGTCGACGGTGCCATCTTCCAGGGCGACCTCCACCAGCCCGAGCTGTGAGCCGGTGTGGATGAAGCCGGGCGTGAGCACTTTGCCTTTGCCGTCGATGACCGTGACACCGACGGGCGGTGCGATGGCGCCGACTTTGACGATGCGCTCCCCATCGACCAACACCAGCACACCCGTTTGTACCGTGCCATCGCCGACCTCGACGCGGGCGTTGACGATAGCGAACGCTTTGGTGGATGCTGTGCCGGTCGGCGTGGCGGTGACGCAAGCGAGCGCAAAAATCGTCGCGATCATGGTGCCACCCCGCCGACAGCGGCGCCGTTTTTGAGCTCGAAGTCGGTCACTTGGCGCGAGGCGTTGCGCGCAAACACCAGCGCACCATCGATAAACACCTGCTCTGCTTTCGCGTAAACGGAAAACGGCTGGTGATCCCACACGACGACGTCCGCCATCTTGCCCACGCTGAGCGTTCCTGTGCGCCCGTCGATGCCCAGGGCCCACGCCGGGTTCGCAGTGATCCAGCGCAGCGCCATGTCGTCGGTGATGTGGATGCCGAGCTGCACGCCCGCGGCCATCGCTTTGCCCGCCTCTTGGTTGAGGTGGCGAATTTCACTCTCGCTGTCAGAGTGGATGATGGCGCGCGCGCCCGCTTGCTGCAGCAGCGCAGCGTTTTGCGGGATGCCATCGTACGCCTCCATCTTAAAGCCCCACCAGTCCGCCCACGTCGACACCGCGACATCTTCTTGCGCCAAGCGCGGCGCCAGTTTGTAGGCTTCCAAGCCGTGGTGAAACGAACGGATCTTGAAGTGAAACTCCTGCGCCAAGTCGAGCATGATGTTCATCTCGTCGGCGCGGTAGCAGTGGTTGTGCACCAAGATTTTGCCATCGATGACGTCAGCGAGCGTCTCTAAACCAAAGTCGCGCGCCGGCGGATCGGGCGGATCGTCGGGGCCTTTGTCATCGCCACCCTTGTCGTCGCCACCCTTGTCGTCGCCACCCTTGTCGGACTTGAGCTGGCGCGCGTTCCACAGTTGCAGATCGCGATCGTACTTCAGCCAGCGCCGTCGATAGTCGGTGGCGTCTTGAAACGCGCGTCGGTAGCCGTAGACGTTGCCCATGCGGGTCGACGGCGCGCGGTGGCCTTCTTTGCCGTAGACGCGTTTGGGATTTTCCCCGCACGCCATCTTGAGCCCCTGCGGCGCACCTGGAAAGCGCATCTCGCGTGCGGACACGCCGAGCTTGAGCTTGGCGACGAAGCTGCGCCCGCCGATGAGGTTGGCGCTGCCGGGCAGCACCTGGATGGTGGTGATGCCACCGGCGATCGCGCGGGGCAGCGCCGGGTCTTGCGGCCAAAAGCTGTGCTCCGCCCACACTTGCGGCGTGGTCGGGTCGGTGGCCTCGTTGCCGTCGTCGTTGCCGGTGCTGCTCGGCAGCGGGTACACGCCCATATGTGAGTGGGTGTCGATGATGCCGGGCGTGACGAATTTGCCGGTGGCGTCGACGATGAGCGCGTCTTTAGGCGCCACACCAAGCCCCGTCCCCACGCTTGCGATCTTGCCGTCGACCATCAGCACATGGCCATCTTCAAAGCGCGTGCCGGCCGCGGTCAGCACGGTCGCGTGTTGGATCAACACCGCGCGCGCAGCACTTGGCGCCGCGTCGACGTCGGGCGGTGAGCGCGGCGCTTGGTACGGTGCAAACGGCGCGGCGCGCGCGTCAGTCGCGGCGTGAGCACCCGATGCCGCTGGCGTTTGGCATGCGCCGCTCGCAACTGCCGTGGCCACAACACAGCACAGCGTCAGACATCGAAAGTGCTTCATGGCGACAGGCAGCCACGTCGGCGGCGTTCTCGCAACCCCGCGGGCCGCGAAACTTGCGGGCGCCTTGGTGTGCGACGCAAAGCGCGCTACCCACACGCATGCTGTCTTTCACGCCTCATGTCGCTGCTTTGATATCGATTGCTCAACGCGCGCGGGCGCTACGGGTGCTCGCGCTTGCGTGTTGTGTGGCGCCGTTTTGCAGCTGCGCCACCGACGTCAAAGGCGCAAGCTGCAGCCCGCTTGACACCTACACCAACGACGCTGGGGACGCGTATTGCCCGGACCCAGATGCGCCCAAAGACTGCGACACGGTGTTTGACGCCATCATCGCAAAGACCGTCGAGTGCGCCAACGCCGCTGGCAATCCCATCACGGAAGCGGAAGTGCGCGCGCAGGTGGACTTGCCCGATTGCAAGACCGCCGTCGCCACCACCACCGACTTTGACCAGTGCGTGGACGAGCTTTCAGCCGCGCAATGCGCCGCAGACGGCAGCTTCAGCGGGCCTGAGATCTGCAAAGGTGCGGTGCTGACCAGCCAATAGCAACCAGCTGGTGGGATCTAACATCCTCAGCGCACGTCGAGGGTGTGGGTGGCGCCAGGCGTGCACAACAGCTGCGCGTGAACGTCGCCGTCGGGTGCTGCTGCGGTAACGACGCCGTCAACCTCCGCCCCGTGCGCCTGCGCCGCGACCGCCACGCGCACCAACCCCGCGGCCACACACCGCAGCGTGATGTGCAGCGCACCGTCGATGTCGCGCTGCAGCAACACCAGCGGTGTGTCGAGGACAAACGCTTCGGGGATGCTGGCAGCGCCGATGCGCAACTCACCGCTCGCGACCGGCTCGATGCCGGCCACGCGCAACATCGCCAACAGCGGCATGGCGTGGGCGTTGCTGTTCATCACTGGCCAGTCCGTCATCGGTGTGGCTTTTGAGGTCCACGTGCCGCCGTGCGGGCCGATGCCGTCAGGTGCGGACCAGATGCCGTACCACTGCGTGGGGTTTTCGGTGGCGTAAGCAGCACGCGTGTTGGTGACAAACGAGCGCCACGCGCGCGCCGGCGACACGCGCGTATAGCCCCACGTCAGCAGCTGCGACACTGCGGGCCACACGTCGCCACCGCGAAACAACGGTGCGCCGACCGATGACGGCGCATCAAGACGGGTGAACACGGCATCGGACAGTTGCGTCGCGGTTGGCGTGTTGGCGATGAGCCCCCACACCTGCGCCTCAAGGTCGATGTCGACGTCGCCAGCGGTTTGCTGTCCGCCAAGCCAAGCGCGTCGATACCAGCCCGCCGCCAGCCACTGCGCCGGCAACGCGGCGGCCAACGCGTCCGCGGCAGACAACAGCGTGTCGCGTGTGGCGGTGTCGTCGTCAAACAGCGCACTGGCTGCGAGCGGCAAGACCCACGTGGCCATCTGCGTGTTGGGGATGCTCTCGCCATCGCGCAACACCAGCGCGCGGTTGGCGGCTTGAAAAGCGATGCCGTCGGACCAGTCGCCGGTGCGCAGCCGCAGCAAGCCGTGCGGCCCCGTGCCGACGCCGTCGTCGCGCAGCAAGTGGTCGACAGCGATGCGCGCGTGGTCGAGCACGCTCGCATGCACCGCGCTGCTGCGTGGGTAAAACGGCTCATCATCGCGCAGAAAGTCCCGATCGCCGGTGGCGACGACGTACTCCGACAGCGCCCACAAAAAAAACAGATCCAGGTCGCTAGGGTTGGTGTGGATGATGGCGTCTTCGGCTTTGCCAAAGCCCGCGGTTGCGTAGGAAATCTGTCCGCCCTCGGCGTAGGTCATGCGCATGATCATGCGCAGGTTCTCTTTCGCCAGATCGGGACGAAGGTACACCAACGGGATCGTCGACAGCGCGTAGTCGCGCGCAGCGCCGTCGAGGCCGTGCAGGTATTGGTAGGCGGACCCCTGCGTGGTGTGGTGCGCGGCAAACGATCCATCGTACGCAGTCGCACCCAGCAGCTGGGCCGCGTGCCACGCCATCTCGCGTTGCAGCTGCGGCGCGCTGCTGACCACCAGCCGCGGCAACGCCGCCGCCTGCGCGCTCGCATCAGCGTCGACAGCAGCCGGGCCCGCGTGGTCCCAAGCGGCATCGATAGCGATGGGTTGGTCTTGCGTGACCAAGCCGTACGCGTAGCGCAACACCGCGTGCGCGTGCGGCGCTAACAGCAACGGCACTTCATCCACCAACAGCGCCGGCTGCGCGCGGGCATTTTGCGGCGCGAGCGGCCGCGGCGCATCGAAAGCGACGACAGCGCCAGGCGCACGGAGCGAACCCGCGCCGATGAAGCTCGCGCGGTCGACGTAAAAGCGCCCAGGCTGGTCGTGAAGGCGCACCAAAAACGTATCCATCGCAAACGCATCTTGAGAGGTCGCATCCGCGGCTTGTTGCAGTGTGTTTGGGTTACGCTGGCGGATGCGCACGAGCGCGCGCGGCGCGACTTCCACGACAGCATCGATATCAAATGCGCCGTTGGCCTGCGCCCGGTCGGCGTCCGCTTGGCTCGGCAGTGACGACGACAACGTGCCAGAGCGCAACAGCTGAAGCGCCAACCACTGCCGGTTGACGTCCCACGCCTCGTAGTGGCGCAAGCGCTGCTCGTGCGTCGTGATGTTGGCGATCGTGACCTCGTCAATGAGGTAGGCGCCGTCGCCGTTAGGCGCGATGACGTGGTGGGTGACCGAGACACCGTCGAAGTCAGTTGTGACGGTCGCGCTTTGGATCCCAAACGTGCGTGTACTGCGCGCATCAGGCGGGGCCAGCGCCGGCGCTGTCGCCCACACCTCGGCGCCCAGTGGTGTGTCGCGCGCGATCCACGAAAACCCGCCGCCGAATCGGCCGTCGTCCAAGTTAAGTTTGTTTGCGAACAAGGGTCCGCGGTCTTTGACGAACAGCTGCACAAAGCCACCGGTGTCGACCACACCGATGACGCGGTCGTTGCCGATCTGAAACAAGTGGTCGGTGCGCACGCTGCCATCTGACAACGTCCACTGCGCACGCGGGTCGGTCGCGTCGCCTGTGTACAGGTACGCGGGCAGGCCGTACGCATCGAGCCCCCAACGCCCAAACACGCCGGAGCCCACGTCGCACCAAGCAAACGTGCGCGGCCGATCGAGCGCCACCGGATCGCAACGCGAGGGGGCGTACGCGGGTGGCGGCGGTGCGCACGCGATCCACACGACGAGGCACGACAACAACGCGGCGGGTGAGGGCTGATGCATGCGCGCAGTTGAGCACGCACGGTGTCGACGTCAACGCGCGTGCAGCCGTGCTGTGTAGGGCGTCACGCGACCCAAGCCACACGAGCGACACTGCGGCTGGGGTCTTGCTCCCCCAACAACAACTGCGCGCGTCTATGAGCCGACGTGCAACGCGCGTCAAAATGCGAGCAGGTCACGCCTCACCCGACGGCGTGTTGGGTGACTCTCGCGCGCGTTGTTCGCGCAGCACGTCGTCCAAGATGGCGCGCGCGGCGCTGCGCTTGTCGGGATCGACAAACACGCGCTCCAGCAATGCCGGCTTTTGGTAGCGCGCGTACAGCGGTGTGTACTCTTCCAACGGCACCAACTGCGCATCGCCAGCGACGACGAAGATCGGTTGTTTGTCGCCGCCGAAATATTTCGACAGCACGCTGCGCGAGCGCGTGTGGATGGTTTCGATGTGTGCGGCTTTCAAGCGCTCCAGCAGCTGGTCCATGCCGAGGGTGGCGCCGAGGCGTTGGTAGCCCTCGTTTTTTTCCTCCAGCAACACGAATGGTTTGCGCTCCACGATCCTGCGGGCCCAGGCGTTTTTTGACTTCCGCAGCGCGCTCCACAGATCCATATCGTCAAGTTGCGTGTAGCGCTCGACGTCGGCAGGCAGCGTGAACTCTTTTTGACCGTCGTCAAAATAGCGCGCCAACATTTTTTCGAAGATCACCGGCGTGTAGTGCAAGTAGACGGTGGCAAACATGTGGTAGCGCGACAACAAAAAGTCCTCGAACGAGAAGATCGCGCGCGAGCGAATCCCCAAGTGCACAGCGTCCGTGCCAGAGGCGTTGGTGGTGACGGCGACGACGTTGTCGATGAGCCAGTCAGCGTCAAACTTGCCGTAGTTGACGCCCGAGTAAAATGAATCACGCTGCAGATAGTCCATGCGATCGGCGTCGCACTCCGACGACACGATTTGGCGCAGCACCGGCGAGAAGTCCACGCCGCCATGGCGAAAGCGCGCGGAAGCGCCCGCACCGCTGCCCCCCACGATGAGCTCCGCGACGTCTTCTTGCGTGATGCCCTCGTCGGTGAACTGCGATTTGATGAGTTCGCCTAGCGAGCTGTCGAGGACGATCTTAAGCGTGTAGTCCTCATGCGTTGCGCGCCGCTTGACATCGCCACCCGCAAAGGTGCCTAAGCCAAGCTCGCCGACCGCGGGCATCAGCATCTCGGTGGTGTGTGACAGCGGGGCGTGGCCGAGATCGTGAAACAACATCGCCAAGCGCACCGCTTGCCGAAAGCGCGCGCGCACCCGCGTGGGAAGTGCCGGGGTCTCGCCCGGCAGCTCGCTGTTGTCGCGCGGAAACATCCGATCGAACAGCCGCGTGGCAATGTGCATGGCCCCCAGCGAATGCGCGTAGCGCGAGTGCGTCGCACCGGGAAACGACAAGTCAGCGAACCCCAGCTGCTTGATGTTGCGCAAGCGTTGAAACGCCGGGTGATCGATGAGTCGAATCTCGCGCACCGTGACAGGCAACGTGCCGTGGATGGGACAGCGGATGTGGATATCGCTCATGAGTTGTCGCGTATGTGCAGGGTTCGTCGCCGGCCGACAACCCCTGACACCGCGCAAAGCACGCGCGCGCATGACAAACGCGCGTGTACAGCGCAGTGCTTGTGGGCATACCCTCGGGTGTGCGCCGCCTCTTCACACCCCTCGCCTGCGCGCCGCTGATGTTGTGCCACAGCGTATGTCTAAGCGCGTGCAACACGCCCGCCGCGCACAACGATGCCGGCAGCAGCGTTGACGCGGGTGCAATCGACGTCGTCACCACGAACGCTGCAGCCGCGACCGTGGATGCCGGCGCGCCTGGGATGGACGCAGGCGCATTGCCAACCGCCGACGCTGGCGAGACAAGCGAGCAGACCGCGCAAGAGCGTTTTGCCAGCGCGCTGACCGGCCACCGCCGAAAAGCCTATACGGGTGACCTCGACAACGTCACGACGCGCGGCGTGCTGCGCGTGCTGTCGCGCAACAATTCCACCAGCTACTTTTTGTACAAGGGCGTGGAGGCGGGCTTTGACTACGAGCTCGCGAAGTGGCTCGCGAAAGATCTTGGCGTGCGTTTGGAGATGGTGGTGGCGCCGACGCGACGTGAGCTGGTGCCATGGCTGCTCGACGGCCATGGCGACGTGATCTTGGCGGGGCTGTCGACCGATGCCGCGCGCTCGGACCGCGTGCGCTTTACGCGCGCCTACCTGCAAACCAACTGGGTCGTGGTGATGCGCAAAAAAGACGCGCCCCGGCATCACGACCTCGACAGCCTCAAGGGCAAGGAGGTGCTTGTGCGCCCATCGTCGGGTGCCATGACGCGGTTGCGCGCGCAGGGGGTCAGCGGTTTGGTGATCTCAGGTGCGCTTGAGGGACTTGAAAGCGAAGACCTGCTTGACAGCGTCGCCGACAAAAAAGCTGCCGCCACCGTCGTCGAGGAGCGCATCGCGATGGTGGAGTTGTTGCACCGCAGCGACCTTGCCATCGCGTTCGTGTTGCCCGGCGGTGAAGACGTCGCAGCACCCGCGGTGCGCAAAGAGGACGTCAAGCTGTGGGACGCGATTGACGCTTGGGTCGCAAAGAACCGACGCAGCACCGACTGGAACATCATGTACCAGCGCGTCCACGAAAACGTCGCCAGCACCGGCAAGGTTAGAGACGACAAGTTGCGCGCCGACCGCGACGGGCGCATCAGTGCATGGGACCCGCAGATGAAAGCTGCCGGCACAGCCCACGATGTTGATTGGCGCTTGATCGCTGCCCAGTGCTACCAAGAGAGCCGCTTTGACCTCGACGCCAAAAGCGCCTTTGGTGCCGTCGGCATCATGCAGCTGCTGCCGTCGACGGCCAAAGAACTTGGCTGCCGCGACCCCAAAGACCCCGATGATGCCATCGTGGCGTCGTCGAAGTTCATCGGCAAACTCATGAAGCGCTACGGCAAACCCGACATCGCTCTTAAAGATCGGGTGCGCTTTGCACTCGCCGCGTACAACGCCGGGCCCGGCCACCTCGACGACGCGCGCGTGCTCGCCGAACAAGAGGGGCTCGATCGCAACCGCTGGTTTGGCAACGTCGAGCGCGCGATGCTGTTGTTGTCCAAGCCGCGCTACTACCAAAAAGCCGCGCATGGTTTTGCGCGCGCGGACGAGACGGTGCGTTATGTGAGCGAGATCCAAACGCGCTACGACGCCTACGTTGCTTTGACGAAGTAGCGCAAGCTGGGCAGCGGCTGCGGCGCTGGCGCTTTTGGCGCGGGTTGGCGTAGCGTTCGCCGCATGATCATCCCTGTGCTCGTCGCTGTGAGTGCGCTGGCGTCGGCCCCCATCACCGTCGCGTTTAACAAGTTCGTGCTGCCAAACGGCATGACGGTGGTGTTGCACGAGGACCACAGCGTGCCGCGCGTGCATATGAGCATGCGCTACAACGTCGGCTCGTCGCGCGAACAAGCGGGCCGCACGGGGTTTGCGCATCTGTTTGAACACTTGATGTTTGAAGGCTCAAAGCACGTCCCTGAAGGCAAGTTCGATCAATGGCTCGAGGCCGCCGGCGCGGAGAACAACGCCTACACCAGCGAGGACGAGACCTACTACTTCGAAGAGATGCCCTCAAACGCGGTCGAGCTCGCGCTGTTTTTGGAGAGCGATCGCCAGGGCTTCTTTTTAGACACACTCGACGTCGACCTCGTCGACGGCCAGCGAGACGTCGTGAAAAACGAGCGCCGTCAGAGCTATGAAAATCGCCCGTGGGGCAACGCCGAGTTGCTGTTGCCGGCGGCGCTGTGGCCTAGCGGCCATCCGTATTCGTGGCCCGTCATTGGTTCAATGGACGATCTGACGGCCGCCTCCATCACCGACGTGCGCGCTTTTTTTTCCACCTACTACGCGCCCGGCAACGCCATCTTTGTCATCGTGGGCGACTTTGACACCGCCACCATGAAGCGCGCCGTGACGCGGTGGTTTTCCGACGTGCCCGCGCGCGGCGCACCACCGACACCGCGCGCGACACCCGTGGCGCTCGAGCGCGAAAAGCGCGTGGTGGTGGAAGATGCGCACGCCCCGCTAGCACGTTTGCAAATCAGCTGGCCCACAGTGGAGTTGTTTCACGTCGACGATGCCGCGTTGGACGTGGTGGCAGACGTGCTCGGTGACTCTGCGTCGTCACGCCTGAAAAGGCGCCTCATCAACGAGCTGCACGTCGCGCAAGAAGTGACCGTGTCGCAACACTCCCAACAGCGTGCCGGCACCTTCACGATCGACGTGGTCGCGCAAGCAGACATCAAACTCGCGACCATCGTGGCTGCCATCGACACCACCGTGCGCGCGCTGATGCTCGAGGGCCCCACAGCCGCGGAGCTGCAGCGCGCCCAGGCCAAAGTCGAAACCAACCTCGCCGACAGCCTCGACAGTCTCGCGCAAAAGGCTGCGCGCTTGTCAGCGTACGAGGCTGCACTGGACCACCCCGACGCGTTTGAACAGGATTTGCAACGCTACAAAAACGTCAGCGCGGCCGACGTCAAAAACGTCATCAAGCGCTACTTGCACCGCGGTCGCGTCGTGATGTCGGTGGTCCCGCGAGGACAGCTCAAGCTCGCGGCCATGAACTATCTGCCCACGGGCGCAGGAGGTGCACGATGATCGCCGTTGCCGTCACGTGCGCGCTGGTGTTGGTGAGCGCCAGCGAGGTCCCCGATCGCAACGCACCGCCAGCGCTGCCGCCAGCCAAGAGTTTCGTGCTGCCTGCACCGCTGGAGTTCCAGCTAAAAAACGGCGTCCGCGTATGGTACCAGCGACGCGATCGTGCGCCGCTCGTCGACGTCGTGGCGTCGGTGGAGGCGGGCGCATCCGCGGATCCGCCGTCGTGTTTTGGCGTGTCGAACTGGACCGCCGCGATGTTGAGCGAAGGGGCAGGTCCGCTTGACGCGTTGGCGTTTGCCGACGCGCAAGCGGCGCTTGGCGCCGACATCACGACGTCGTCGGGGCTCGACGTGGCGAACGTCGCGCTGCACGTGCCCGCGTCGCGCTTCGACGAGGGCGTGAAGTTGTTTGCCAGCGCGCTGATGTCGCCACGTGTCGACGATGCGGACTGGCAGCGCGTGAAGACGAACTTGATGTCGGACTTTGTGGTGCAATCGCAGGACCCGGCGGCGCTCGCTGCCATGGCGTCTGCGCGCGTCATGTGGGGCGAGGGCCACCGCTTCGCAGCGCTGATGCAGGGCACGCCGCTGACACTCAAAGACGCCACGCGCATGGACGTGGTGCGCTTTCATGAGGCGCACTACCGCCCCGACACCACGACGCTTATTGTCGTGGGTGCTGTCGACCAAGCGCAGCTGATGCGCGTCCTCGAAGCGACGTTTGGCGCTTGGAAGGCGAGCGGTCCGCGTCCCGCCACGCCGACGCTTTCACCCCCGTTGGTGCGCTCCGCACGTGCCGTGGTGGGCGTGCAGATCGATGGCGCACCGCAAACGGTGTTGCGCGTGGTCAACGTCGCGCCCGCAGGCACGCTGCCGTATACGCCCGACGTCGAGGTGATGAACACGTTGCTGGGCGGTTCGTTCACCTCTCGGCTCAACGACAACTTGCGCGAGCAGCACGGCTACAGCTACGGCGCGGGTTCGCGCGTGGTGTCAACGCGCCACGGTACGCTGTTTTCGGTGCGCACGTCGGTGGCACAAAACGTCACGGTGCCGGCCATCGGCGAGATCGTTCGCGAGCTTGAGCGCATCGCGCAGCCCGCCAGCGCGGACGAGGTGATGCGCGCGCGCAATCTGGTGGCGCTTGGGTTTCCCGCCACCTTCGACAGCGGCCGCGCCACCTGCGCGCAGTATGGCGAGCTGGTCGGCGCTGGCATCGACCGCGAGCGCGTCGCGCGTTTTTTGAAAGATGTGCCGAAGGTTGACATCAGCGCGGTGCAGGCCGCTGCCGTGCGCATCGTGCAGCCCAACACCAGCTTGGTGGTCGCGGCTGGCGACGTCAGCGCACTGAAGGCCGAGCTCACGCATTTCGGCGCCGTGACATTTTTAACGGCGCAAGATCTGTTGCCGGGTCTGCCTGAAGGTCACTGACGCCCATGCGCAACTGCGTCGCGTGGTTTTTTTTGGCAACTGCGACGGTGCATGCGGGCTGCGTGACGCAGCGCGTGCTGGTGTCGAAGCCGAGCAGCGCGAACCCTGACGCGCTCGCGGCTGACGCAGCGCAAATCAAGCGCGTGCAGGAGGCGACGGCGCAGCGGCGACATTTGCCATTTTTGCGCGACGTCCCAGTCGACGTCATGAACGCGAAACAATTGCGCGCGTGGTTTGGCCGCTACACGCAACAGCACAAAGGGGCGCTAGCGCGCGAAGATCGCTTTCACCACCGAATGGGGATCTTGCGGCCGACGGTGAGCACCGCCGAAGCGTTTTCTGGTTTCCTTGTCGACTTCGTCGGCGGCGTGTACGACGACGACGAGCAACGCATGATTTTGGTCTCTGACTACGCGTGGTGGTCAAAGCTGCAGCAAGACATCGCTGGTTACGTCACGGGCGAAGACTGGGCGTATCGATTGTTTTTGACCCACGAGCTGACGCACGCCTTGCAAGATCAGCACTTCGGTTTGGGTGACATGCTCAAAGGCGGCGTGTACGACAAAAACGACGACGCTGCGTTCGTGCGTAAGACCTTGCTTGAGTCTGAAGCCAACGTCATGGGTATGAGTGATTTCCTCGGCATGGACCTCGACCAGTTGGCAACCCGCAAGCTGTTCTTCCTGTTTTTGCGCTACAACAATTTGTTGAACGGTCCGGTGCTGGCGCTGTTGTCGGGGGACGCACCGTCGTTTTTTGCGAAGCAAACGTTTTCGCAATACGAGCTCGGCCTGTCTTACGTCGAGCATCGCTTGGACGACGGTGGCCCAAACGCGCTGTCACGCAGCTACCTCAAGCGCCCCGGTGACGTCGGTGCCATGCCCGAAAGCACGGAGCAGCTGTTGTGGCCGCGCAAGTCGCGTCCAGCGACGCTCGACCCGCCCATCCATTTCGCCCCGCTGTTAGCGCTGCCCGACGCGGTTGGTGCGCTTGTGCCGTCGCACTCCAACGTGTTTGGTGCCTTGGCGTTTAAGCACTGGGGTGAGGGCTTCGTGAGCCGCTGGGACGCAAGCGCAGTCGCTGACGGCTGGGGCGGCGACCGCTACGATGTCGTCATGGATGGCGACAGCCCCGTGCTGTTGTGGCGCACCAGCTGGGACACCGAGCGCGACGCCACCGAAGCGCTCGCGCTGTTTGAGGCGAGCGCGCATGTTCGCTACGGTGAGCGGCTCCACGCTATCGTCGACAGCCCGACGCGATACCGCGCGCAGATTACCGCGGCGCCGCAAGAAAAACTGCTGGTGCGCTCGTTACGCGACGAGGTTGTGTGGCTTGAGCGCCGGGGCAAAGACCTCGTCATCGTCGACGGCGCCACGGTGGGCACCGCGCAGCTGTTGATGGACGCGCTGTGGCAGCAGATGACGCCGGTGGCGCGCGCACCGTTAAACGACGCGGTGTTGGCGCAAAAAAACCGCGCGCTTAACGACGCCATCGCCGACACGCTCGCCCGTGACGAGCGGCCCGGTTTGCTGGGCCGGTTTTTTCTGCCCGCGCGCACCATGGCGCTGCGGGTGGGCGCGGGGGTGAACATCGACCGCGCGCTGCTCAGTGACACCGAGGCGCTGGTCCGGCCCATCGACGCTGCCATCACGCCCGTCACCGACGTTGAGATGCGCTGGGGCTTTCGCCAACACTTCGAGCTGTCATCGCCGCTGGGGTTGTCGGTGTCGGTGCCGACGCCGTTTGGACTGACGGTGGCGGGCGCGAGCGCCAGCGGGTTTGCGCCACTGCCGTCGTTCACGCTGGCTGCGATGCATCTGCTGCCGCTTGGCTCCGCGCTGGTGCTGGCGGCACAAGCGCAGCTGCGCACCAAGCCTTTTGGGCCCAGTGAGCCCGTGCAAACACGCTGGGCGCTGGGCGCGTCGTTGCAGCCGGTGTCGTGGTTGGTGCTGTCGCCCGGTGTCGCCGTCACCACGCAACGTGCGCTGCTGCAAGGCGCGCCCGACGGCGCGGTGATCTTGGGCGCGGCTCTGTCGCGCGGCTTCATGCCAGCGCCGTTGGTGGAGATTGAAGTGGTGGATGGCTTGTACGTGTATGAATCAACAGCGCTGCTGCTCAAGCGCACCCCTGGTGGCGTCGCATGGGTCGGTGATAGCCACGTGCTCGGGCTCGCGATTTATTTTTGACAGTTCGCGCATGGCGACGCTCACGTGCCGCGCGCGCTCAACGCCATCCGCGCGTTCACCCGCACCATCGATTGCGATGCGTCGCCGTCGCTGTGCTACGCTCGATGTTTTACCGCCACGCCAGGAGGACCGCATGTCGAGTTACGAAGGTGCAGCCGCAGGACTGTCAGGCCCCTCGGTCGAGCGTCACGCGTTTTTGAAAAAAGTCGGCATCACCACCTTTGCGGCGCTGGCCGTGTCAGGCGTGCTCGGCGTCGTGTCCACCCGCTTGATCGCCCCCGCCATCTACAGCGTCGGCAGCATGCTTGCGACCGTCGTCATCTTTGGTTCGTTTGCCATCTCGCATTGGGTCGCGCGCAAGATGGTGTACGGCAGCGCGAAGATGCCCGGCTTGGTGCTCGCGGT
>JAYTVG010000651.1:0-4373 GCA_043744135.1 Deltaproteobacteria bacterium
CGAGGCGCTCAAGACCGGTGCACCGCGTGCGCTCGCGGAAGCCAGCACGTTTCCGTGGTCGCCGGGCCTATACGAATCGGTGCGCTTGACGTCGGGTGGCGAATACGCCGCTGCGCTCGAGGCGCTCGACAACAAGACCTTTTCGTTCGCGCTCGCGTCGGGGTTTCACCACGCGCGGCCGGATCGTGGCGACGGCTTTTGCACGCTCAACGGCCTCGCCATCACCGCCAAAAAGCTCATCGCGGAGGGCAACATCGAGCGCGTGCTCATCATCGACAACGACTTTCACTACGGCAACGGCACGGCGCTGTGCTGCCAAGACGAGCCCAACATCTTTACCTACTCGGTGTTTGGGCAAGGCTGGGACTACATCCCGCAAAGCGCGCACAACGTCCGCAAACTGTTGCCGCCCGGCACGGACCTCAAAGCGTACATGGACGCTCAAAACGACTTGCCCGGCATCATCGAGCGCTTCAAGCCCGACCTCATCTTGTACCAGGCCGGCATGGACCCGCTGCGCACCGATGCCCTGAGCGGCGGCTGCTTTGACCTGTCGCACGACGATCTGAAGAGCCGCGACAAACACATGATGCAGCTCGCCAAAGACGCCGGCGTGCCGGTGGTGGTGAATCTGGCGGGCGGGTATTCGCGCGACACGTTTGAAGAGCCTTCACCTGTCGTGGTCGGTCACCTCAACACCTATCTCGCAGCGCTGGAGGTGTTTCGCGGGTATCAAACGCAACTGCTCGTCCCGCCCCACGCCCGCTCCTGACCACGCGTTGTAGACCTGTCTGTGGCGGCGTTGCTGCGCGGCTCGCGGGCGGCCTCGTTCTCAGACGTGCAACGCGGCGTCAGCTCTTTTGTCGACGTTGGGTTTTTGGGCCGACTTCTTGGGGCGGACTTTGGGTCACGGAGTCTTCATGGTGCGTTTGAGTTCGCTTGCCGCGCTGCTTGCGAGCGGTTGTTTTTTGACCGTGGCCGAAGGCGGCTTGGCTGGACACGCGTGCCAAGACGGCAAGTGCGTCGACGGCTACGCATGCGTCGATGCCGTCTGCGTCGTCGGTGAGGGTGAGGGTGAGGGCGAAGGTGAGGGCGAGGGCGAGGGCGAAGGTGAAGGTGAAGGCGAGGGTGAAGGCGATAGCGGCTGCGGTGACGCGTGTGTGGCCGGCGAGGTGTGTGTGACCGGCGCGTGCGCGTGTGCGGCACGCAACGCCGACGACAGTTGCGTGGCGATCGCGGGTTCATTGCCCGGTATCTTCCCCCCTAACGCCACCAGCGACTTGGTGATTGACGCCGACGTGAGCTTCGACACCGCCGCGTGCACGGGGGGCGTCACGGTGCTGCAATCCGAAGGGCCGCAGTTGTGCGTGGTCACGGCGCGTGACGTGTTGGTGCGCCCAAACATCACCTGGACCATCACGGGTTCACGCGCGCTGGTGGTAAACGCCGCCAGAGAAATCGTCATTCGCGGCGTCATCGACATTGGTGCTCACGGCGCCACCGCAGGCCCCGGCGCCGGCCTCACGCCTCAAAACGGCACGGGGACGGGCGGCGGCGGGCACGGCGCCAACGGCACTTCATTAGCGGGCCCCAACAACGTCTACGGCGCGCGCTCACTCGTGCCTTTGACGGGCGGTGGCCACGGCGCAGGTGAAGGCGCAGGTGCGGGGGGCGGCGCCATTGCGCTACTGGCGCGATCGCGCGTGACCGTGAGCGGTTTCGTGCGCGCCGTCGGCGGTGGCGGCACGACGGAGGTGCAAAACGGCGGCGGCGCGGGCGGCGGTGTGCTCATCGCAGCGCCGTTGGTGACGCTGCAGGCGGGCGCGCTTCGCATCAACGGCGGCCTTGGCGGGCTCGATCTGCCGCAGCAGGTGCGCCGCGACGGCGGCAGCGACGCCACCACTGGCGCCGCTGCATCGAGCACGGGTGGCATCGGTCGCGTCCGCATCAACAGCGAAAATCGCCCGGTGCTCACGGCGGCGGTGCAGCCAACGGCGGTGAGCGCATGCAGTGAGATCTTCTCCAGCGCCGCGGTCTCTCGCGACGACGTGCAAAGCGCCCAGCCGTTGCCGCGTGTCAGCGCTGTCGTGCAACTGCTGTCAGCAACCGCGACGACGACGGCGTTAGGCCGGTCCGTCGCCGTCTTCAACACGCAGACGGTTGCCAGCACCTCACAAAACAGCGTCGTGTTGTTCCCCAATGACCCGACCGTTGGGAGCACCAATGGCGACCTCGGCGCTGTGATGGCGATGTCGCGTTCGACCACACCGAGCGTGCCGATCGCACCGATCCTGTTGTTCGCGGCGACGGGATCGCAACCTCCGCTACAAATCTTTGCGCTCACGCAGGGCGCACTTTCCCCCTCGGGTTTGGCGTGGCCGTTCACCGCCGACGTGGCGCAGGTGCGCGCGCGCGGCGACCACGTCGTCGTGCGCACAGGCGGCGGCGCGCTGCAGACGGCTGAAGTGTGCGCACCGGCACCTTGCGCGATGGCGTCGAGCGAAATTCTCACGCCCGTCGACGACGTGTTGTATGTCGACGACGCGGTGCTGATCACGCGCACCGGCAGCGGCATCGACATGCGCCTCGCCCTTAGCGGGGCCGAGTGGGGTGAACCGGCGCCAGTGTTGAGCATCGTGGGGTCGGTGTCGGGGGTCGCTGCCAACGCCAGCGTCATCGTGTTGGGACGGCCTGACGACGACACGTGCGGTGCTGACGTCGGCGCGGTCGATATCTACGCGGTGGCGAGCGGCGCGTTGATTGCCACCTTGTACCCGTACGACCCGGTGGCTGGCGCGCTGTTTGGCACGCGGGTGTTGTTGAGCGACTTCGCGGACCAAGGCCTGCACATCTTCGTCACCGGTCCCGGCTTTAACGCGGTGGAGATGTTTACGTCGTCGGCCCCGGCGCCCGAGTTGCGCGCGCGCTACCTGCACAACTTCGCCACGCCGTACGCCGACGCGTTTGCCGCGGAGGGCGGTCGGATCGCGGTGGGCTTTGCCGGCGCCAACTCCGGTGCTGGCGAGGTCGCGTCGCTAACGCCTCAATAGCGGACGTTACTGGCAGTTGTAGCCGGTGTCTTCGTCGACCAGCGTGCATGTGGTGCCGTCGTCGGCGCAGTCGATGCTCATGGGTGTGTTGTTTTCACACCAGTGCAGCACCGAGCCTTCGCATGCTCCATAGTAGTCGTAGCCGTCGCAGGCTTCTGCGTCGTAACAGTAATAGCCAAGGTCGGCGCCGATGTAGCCGCAGGTTTGCCCGCTCGCCGCACAGTCTTCGGTTTGCAACGTGACATCGCTCTCGCACCACGTGGCGACGTCGCCGCGACACTCGCCGACGAGATCGACGTCGCCGCACGACGACGGCACGCAGCCATAGCCGACGTTGTCGTCGATGAGCAAGCACGCCTCAGCGCAAGCGCCGCAATCGCGCGTGACCACAGCGTCACCGCGGCACCACGTGAGCGTGTTGTTGTCGCAGCCACCAAATGCTGTGACGTCGCCGCAAGGGTTGTCGGCGACCGCCACGCAGCGTCGCGCGCCATCGGTGTTGGGCGCGCAGATTTGTTCGGCGTCGCAGACGTCGCGCACGACATGTTGACCGTCGCAATACGTGGCCACCGTCTGCTCGCTGTTGCAGCTGCCGGCCGCAGTGATGTCGGCGCCGCACGCTTGGATGGTGCCAGGCGGCGTGGGCCCGGTGCGGGACTCGACGAAGTCAAGCACGGTGTCGACGCGCTGGTAGTAGTCGGTGCTGCCGCACGGATCGTCGCCGAAGTTGAGCACGCCGAGCACGCGCACGTCGCCGGTGTCGCTCACCATCAAGCTCGGCCCACCTGAATCACCGAAGCACACGCCGCGCGTGCCCTCGCCGTCCACCTGCAACCACTGCCCTTGATAGATGCCGCGGTACAGCTCTGTGACGAAGTAACGCCCCTCGCTGCCGTCGTCGGTGTCGCCGTAGCCAGCGTTTTCGACGAGGCTGCCGACTTGGTCGAAGCGTGGCGCGTGAAATGCCACCGGCACCGGCGTGACGTCCAGCATCGCGGTTGGATCTTGCGCCAGCACGATCATCGCGATGTCGAGCGTGGGATGCTCGACGACCTCGACGCTTTTCACCACCAACGTCGGCGCGAACTCATCGGCACCAAACACCACCAACATCTGGTCGCCGGTGTAGCCCGTCGTACAGTGCTGCGCAGTCAACACCACGGTGGGCGTGATGAGCGTGCCGCTGCAAAACGTGCCGAAGTCGTCGATGGTGACATCGTCGCTGATGCCGACCACGGCGTCTTGTTGCGACGCGTTCATGGGCACCAACGAGGGGCGACGCGTGCCCGAGTACACGGCGCCGGCGCCAGCGAACGCGGGTTT
>JAYTVG010000652.1:0-4372 GCA_043744135.1 Deltaproteobacteria bacterium
ATCGTTTTTGACGATCGCAAGGTAGTCATCAAACGTGCCTTCCCAGTGCAGCTCTTTGTAACGCTCGCGGTTTTGAAGCTTGCCGAGTGCCGACGACAGGCTTGCGGTGGACGATGGCGGGGGCGACGCGGACTGGGGCATGGGACCTCGACAGTGAGCACCCGTTGTACGCCATGTCGCAGCTCGCCAGCAAACGCGCACGGATGATGCGCAGCTTGCGACGCGACTTGACGGCATCGCAGCAACTCGCAAGGCGCGGCACCGAGCTGCGCGGTGCCGCGAAATCGAGCAACTGACGTCTGGATCAGTACAGCGCGCGCAACGCCAACACGTCCCCTCGTCCCAGGGTCACCTCGTCACGTTCGCAAGCGCCGTTGATGGCGGTGCTCATGGTCAAGTTGCCGTGGCCTGCTTCAGCGACGTGCCCGAGGCCAAACGTGTGGCCGCGTTCATGCGTGACGACGCTTTGCACGTCAAACAAGCCATCGCAGCTCGCGCTCAGTGGCGATGTCGTCCATGCAAACGCGCTCTTGTTGAGCTTGATGTCGCTTTCGAGTGCGTAGCCGTCGTTGTCGGACCACACGCACGTCACGCCGAGCACGCCCGCTGGCAGTGCACCGAAGTTGACGACGTTTCTGCCGTCGGGTGCATTGCAGCCCCCGTCGCTGCGCACCTGCGTACCTTTCGTCGTGCGGCCGAGGTAGCTCGCTTGCGCATCGATCTGATCGGTCATTGCGCAGGAATTCTTGCCGCGCAAAATGTTGTCGGTGCCGGCGACGATGGCTGCCTCCGCGGCATTGACGTCAAGATCGCCTGGCGTCGATGTCGCCTTAAACGACCACTGTAGCGTTTCTCCCCATACATGGCCGAGCAGCGCGTACGCCGTGTCGGTGCACGCGCTCGCGGAGCCCGCGACGGCCGAGGCTTGCGCGTGGACGCCATCGGGCATGGCTGGGTCGTCAGACGCTGCCGGTTCGTCGGCACCGCCTCCCTCGTGCGTGATCTGCACGTGCCCGTCATCATCAACGACGACGTCGAGTGATTCTGTGCTGCCATCGACGCGCAGCACTTCGGTCCACACCCGCGTGCCCGCCGATGGCACCTGCACTGTGACTGAGCCGCGCTTGATGATCGAGCGCAGCGCGACGTTGGCGTCGTCGTCGTCACCGCAGCCGCCCACCATCGCCGCCGTGATCGCAAAGACTGAAAGAACGTTCCGTTTCATGCTGACCTCCGCAGCTCTGTCTGCGCGGGGCCGGCGTTTTTGCGCGAGATCCCGCGGCGCGCGTCGCGTGGGGCGGCAGCCCGCTTGCGCTCGCACAGTCGCGACACCTTCCGACTTTTTACGGGTGATACGCGACCAAGCCGATGTCTGCCATCGTGCGCAAGCCAGGCCGCGCCCACAGCAGCGTCGGGATGCTGTTTACGACCATGGCGCACGTCGCGGTGTCGCCGGGAATGCCGCCTGCAACCGTCACGTCGATGCTTGGCTCGCCTGAAACGAGGACCCGGTCGTGCGCGCCGATCTGCCCGAACGTTGCGCGAAAGTACAACTCAACGGCGACGCCGCCCTCGTGTCGCGCGGTGCCGGTTTGTTCGACGCCGAGCACCTCGCCGCTGTGGACCGTTCGCTGGCCGCATGTCACTTCGTGTTGCGCGACAACAACCGTGCCCACTTCGTGAAACGCAGTGACAACCAAGCCGAGCCGGTGCGCCACCATGCGCGCGCTATTTTCGAGCCCGACGTGCCCCATCGATCGCTGTCGCAATCCGCGCGTGACGTCATCGGGTTGCATGCCAACGCCGACTTTGTCTTGAAACGGCCGACGCCGCGGGGCGGCGTCTTGCACGCGCTCGACGCGCACTTGTGTGACCGCGCGACACGGTGCGGTTAGCGCGAGCGGCAGCGCGTCCATCACAAAGCCTGGGTTGACACCGGTGCCGAGCACGCACACGCCAGCCGCGCGCGCGGCGTTGTCGAGGCTGCTCGCGACGTCGTCAAGCGCGCCTCCAAACGGCCACGCCAGCTCTTCGCAAGTCGAGACCACGTGCCAGCCGCGCGCGATGCAATCCAACGCGAGCGGCGCGAGCTTGCGCAAAGATGAGGTTGTGGTGAGCACCGCCACCGCCGCAGCGACATCCGGCGGGCGCTGCACCACCTCAACTGCGCCGCTCGATCCCTGCTTGCCCGGGTCGGTGTCGACGACCGCGAGCAGCCGCAGTGACGCGCGCGTCGCGAGCTCTCGCGCGACACCGATGCCGATGGGGCCCGCACCAAACACGATGACAGCAGTCGACATGCCACGATGGTAGCGCGCACGCGCGGCCTCGGGCGGCAAAACCAACACCGCGTTTGCGCCCTGGGCCGCGCTTGCTATGCACTAACGCAGCACGCCAACAGCGAGAGGGGCCGATGAACGACATACCGCGCGCGGCGTCTTGGATTTGGCTGTCAATCGCTGCCGCGGTGGCCACGATGGCGCTTAAAGCGTATGCGGCCGTCGCGTCGGGTTCGGTGGGGTTTTTGTCGGACGCGATGGAGTCCGTCGTCAACCTGGTCGCCGCGGTTGTGACCCTGGTGGCGCTGCGCTGGTCCGAGTCGCCACCTGACGAGGAGCATCCGTTTGGCCACGCCAAAGGCGAGCTGCTCGCGGCGCTGGCTGAAGGTGTTCTCGTCACGCTCGCGGGTGTGGCTATCGTGGTCGCGTCGATCGAGCGCATGTTGCACCCGGTGGTGGTCGCGAGTAGCGCGGGCGCGTTGGCAGCGTCGACGGTCGCGACCGCCATAAACGCCGCTGTCGGCCTGACGCTGTTGCGCATCGGCAAGCGCGCCCAGTCCGCTGCGCTCACCGCTGACGGGCACCATTTGTTGACGGATGTGTGGACATCGTTGGCCGTGATGGCCGGCGTGGGGCTCATGTGGTTGACGGGCCGCGCGTGGCTCGATGCCGCGGTCGCTGCCGTCGTGGCGCTGTTGGTGTTGCGCACCGGCTGGCGCATCTTGCACGACGCGCTTGGTGGCTTGGTGGACCGGCGTTTGCCGCCCGAGCGCGCGCTCATTGTGCACCAAGCGCTCGAACCATTTGTCGCGCAGGGCGTGCGCTGCGGCGAGATCCGGACGCGACAAGCGGGTCGCGAAATGTTCATCAACCTTTCGATTCAGGTGCCGGGTGCATGGACGGTGCGTGCTGGCCACGACGTCGCGCATGCCATCGAAGACGCGGTGGCCGCGAGGCTCCCGCGTGCGCGCGTCGAGACGCACGTCGAACCGATCGAGGACGTCGCGATTGCGCGCTAAGGTCCATCCGTCGGCGGTCGCGATGTCACACTGGCGCGCAAGCCTTTGCTGATGAGCACGCGGTTGTCAGTCGTGACGATGATGGATTCAAGGCCGAGGCGCGAGACCAGTGCTGCGCCCTCTTTATCCCCAAGTACAAACGCCGCGCGCGAGACAGCTTGAGCAGTGAGCGCATCATTGGCGACGACCGTAACGCTGCGACACAATCGAGCGGGTTGCCCGGTGTGCGGGTCGAGCAGCGAGTGGTAGCGTACGCCGTCTTCAAAAAAATACGCCTCGTAGTCCGCGCTCGTGGCCACCGCACGCCCGAGCGCCGCGTCGCTCACAGCGATCGCTGCGAAATGGCCGGGCGCGCGCGGGTCTCGGACGCCAATCATCCACGGCGACGTGGCTTTTTGTCCTGCGACTACGAGGTCACCACCGGCGGATACGATGAAGTCGCGCAGCCCGCCACGCAACAACAGCTCTGCGGCTTTTTGCAGTGCGTACGCGCGCGCGAAGGCGCCCAAGCCGATGCTCGCGCCGGGCAAGCGTAAGCGCGCTGAGCGGGTGGTGGGGTCGAGCAACAGATCCGCGAAGCCCACGCGCGCGCGCGGTTTATCGAGGGTCTCCTTTTTGGCGGCGCGCGCGCCGGTCACGGCCGCTGCGTCGGGGGCAGGGGCGCGAAAATCCCAAACGGCGTCGTAAGCTACCGCGGTGAGGTCGAAGTTGCCGTTGCTGAGCGTCGCAATGCGCTGCGCTTCCGCCAAAACGAAGAACACTTCCGGGTCGAGCACGACGGCGGCGTCACCCGCTTTGGCATTGATGCGCGCGATGGGCGCATCGTCGCGCGTCTCGTCCAACAACCCCTCGATGCGCACGACCTCCGCGATTGCGGCATCAACGCTCGCTGACAACGCGTCCGTGCTGGCCGCGTGCGCGACGATGTCGAACTCGACCCCGAACGCAACCTGCGTGCGGCGCACGACGCTGTCGACGGCCGCGGTCGCCGCTGGTCTCGCCTGGCTCGCGGGGGCGAGCAGCAACATCAAACACAAAGACGCGGTAGGGCCGTGCGCGCGTGACATGAACCGG
>JAYTVG010000653.1:0-1375 GCA_043744135.1 Deltaproteobacteria bacterium
AACCATGCGGTGGCGTTCGCGCTCGTGCTCGCTGCCGTGTACTTCGCCTTTTTGGGGGGCGACGCGCGGACCGACGTGACGTCGAGCGCAACGCCGCCCATGCGCGACGGCTAGCCGTGTGCGTCCACGAAGCCGAGGCCGCCGAAATAGCGCGCAAACACCGAGAGCGGCACGCGTAACAAATCGTTATCCGCAGTGATCCCAAGCGCGTTGTTGTTGGATGCCCAGGTGTTTTTGCCCCAGGGGTTGCGCACCAACACAAAGCGTTCGCCGCCTTCGAGCTCGGTGCCGAGCACCGAGTACGCGTGGTCCCCGAACAGTCCAGTGTTGGCGTAGCGAAGCGTCGGCGCATCCACGCGTGTCCACGCGACACTCGGTTGGTCTTCGACCTCGTGCTTGCGCAGCGCAGCCCACAGCGCATCGAGACCCACGACGTCAAAATCGATATGCTTGCCGGCGGTGCCTAGCAGCGCCTCAAACGCCTCAAACGGATAACCAGAGCGCAGCCCGTCGTAGCCGCCCTTCCACTGCGCGTAGGCTTTTTCCAACACCGCAAACCAGCAGTCGCGTTGCGTCGACGTGCCAAACAGCGCCGCGTCGCCGTGCATGTACATGGCGTTTGTGACCGTGACCGCGTCGACGACGTAGCCGTCGCGCGATGCATCAAATCGCTTCAAGGCCACCGTATATGTGCCGTCGTGGTTGTCGGTGATGATGTCGCGCAACCGCGCCGGCTGGCATTTCGCGATCGCGTCACACGCCGCAACAAACCAACAATCACCGAGCTTGCCTTGCACCGCCGTGCGCGCAGCGGGCGCGTCGACAAACAACGGCAGCCTGAGCGGTGCCATGCGGGCTGCGTTTGGCTGCGAGGTCGCGGGCGGTTCAGCGCGCGGATCCGCGGGCGGCGCCAACAACAAACCGCAACCCTGCGTCACGAGGTGCGCGCCGTCGGTGGTGTTGATGCTCCATGCGTCCCCTGGCAGTCCCGTAACGCGCGCGTCGTTTGGCAACCGCCCGGCCGCGTCGAGCGTGAACTCGGTCCGCCCACCCACGCGCGTGTTGATCAAGATCAAGCGTTGGTGCGGTTCTCCAACGACGTCACTGCGGCAGACGTGGGTGAAGCGAAAGCCGTCACCGTCTGCCAGCAAGCGAATGCCTTGTTGACGCACCACTGGCGGGCGTCCGTCGGTGGCCTCTACGTTGGCCAGGCGGCTGTTGACGACGCTGCCGCCGCTAGACACACGCAAAAAATCGCCTTCGCGTGCGGCCGGCAGCTCGGCGCGAAACGAGCCGTCAGCGTTCGCGACGGTGTGTACAAACGCGTCGGTCGAGCCCGGCGGGGCAAACGGCGCTTGGCTGCGGTTTTCAATCA
>JAYTVG010000654.1:0-4355 GCA_043744135.1 Deltaproteobacteria bacterium
AGCCTCACGCGCACGGCGACGATGTTGCGGTAGCGCCATCGCGGATGCGGGTGGCTGAGATGTTCAACAAGGTGTCGGCGCGCTACGACTTGCTCAACGCCGTGTTGTCGTTTGGCATGGACCGCGGATGGCGCCGTCGGGTGCTTGAGGCCTTACCGCCGGGCGCAAACCTACGCGCGCTCGACGCCGCCACCGGCACCGCGGATCTCGCGATTGCAATGGGCAAACACGCGCGGGTCGCATCGGTCCGCGGCATCGACATCTCGCAAAACATGTTGAGGGTCGGCGAGGACAAGGTCGCAGCCGCTGGCTTAAACGAGCGCGTCCAGTTGGCACTCGTCGATATTTTAAGGGTGCAACCGATCGCCGAGTTCGACGTTGCCACCATCGCGTTTGGCATTCGCAACGTCACGGATGTGCACGCGGCGCTGGTCGCGCTGCTGGGCAGCCTAAAGCCTGGCGGCACCCTGTTGGTGCTTGAGTTCGCAGAGCCGCAAGGAGCGCTGTTCGCGCCGGTGTACCGATTTTACCGCAAGCACGTGCTGCCGCGCGTCGCTGGCGCTGTCAGCGGCGTGCCTTCAGCCTACGAGTACCTCGACCGCACCATCGCCACGTTCCCGTCGCGTGACGGCTTCGTGGCGCTGTTGCGCGACGCAGGTTTTGTCTGGGAGCGCACCCGTGAGCTGAGTTTCGGTACGGTGCTGTTGTACCAAGCGCGCCGCCCACCGGATGGTGCTGCGTGAACCCGCCGCGGTGCGCGCCATGAGCCGCGCATTGTCGCAGCTGTGCATGGCCGTCGCTTCGCGCGTGAAAACGGCGATCGACGCGGTCGAGGTGCGCGCGGACTTCAGTGTGACGCGAGCGCAAGCACACGCGATGTTGGCGGCGCTGCCACGCGCGCGTCACTTCGATCGTTTCGCAATGATCGAAGGGGAAACCGGCGACAGCCCAAATGCGCTGATCGTGGTCGCGTGCGGGGTGGCGTTGTCGATGGCGCAGGCACCGTTGTCATTGGCGGCGCTCAGCGCGACCATCGCCGCGCCGCGCATCCCCTGCCTCGTCACCGTGCCATTTGACATTGAGCGAGCAGCGCCCGGCACGCGATTGGCGTACACCGCGCGTGTCTGTTTGACGCAGCGCGCGGCCGAGACGTTACGCGTGGTGGTGGATTTGCAGGGCGCGCCCATCGACGTTGCGCGCGCTCAAGCGCTCACCATCCTTGAGGCCGTGCAGCGCAGCGTGGACGCGTCGAAGGCAGCGGTGGGCGCTGCGACCATCGGCGATGTCGAGCTGTCGCACGATCCGAGCCGCCCGCGGCACCACGCGATCATCGAGGCCATCACCGACGCCATCTCGCAAGGTACCGTGCGTAAGGTGGTGGTCGCGCGCGCCACGCGCATCGCGTGCGTCGGCCTGGACGCGGTGGCGGCGTTAACAGCGCTGCACACCCTGGAGCCGGTCGCCTGCGCCTACCTGTTTGACGAGCGCACCGATGTGACTGCGAGCGTGTTTGTGGGGGCGACGCCGGAGTGGTTGTATCGGCGCGCGGCCCAAAGGCTGACGGTCGATGTGCTGGCGGGCACGGTGCGGCGCGGCAGCGATGACGCGCAAGATCGGCACCTGCAAGCGCAGCTGCTTGCGAGCGCAAAAGATCAACACGAAAACGACGTCGTCAACGAGGAGGTGATGGCCGCCATGCGCTCTTTGTGCACGCAAACCGAAGCCGCGACGCCGCCGCGCATAAAAAGGCTCGCGCGCGTCGCGCACTTGTACCGCCAGTCGCGCGGACTGCTGCGTTTAGGCTCTGCACCGCTGAGTGTCTTACACCCCACCTCCGCAGTGTGCGGCGACCCACGCGTGGCGGCGCTCGCACTAGTGCGCAGCACCGAGGTGTTTGCACGTGGCCACTACGCGGGCGTCGTCGGGGTCTGCGATGGCGACACGCACGATCTCGCCGTCGCGCTGCGCTGCGCCTCAATCGAAGTCGACGCTGTGACGTTGTTTGCCGGCGGTGGCGTCGTGCGCGGGTCGCGCGCTGATGTGGAGTGGCAAGAGCTCAACGACAAGATCGGTGCGTGGCTCACGGTGCTTGGCGTGCGGGACGTGTCTGGTGGATGACGCGCGCACCGCCCTCGCCAACGCCGAGCGCGCGGACCATGTCATCGCAGCGCTGATGGCCCACGGCGTGCGGCAGTTTTTTGTCTGCCCGGGTTCGCGAAGCACCCCGCTGGTGCTGGCACTCGCGCGCGCCGACGCCACCGCGCAGGTATTTCTCGATGAGCGCGTCGCTTGCTTTGCGGCGGTCGGCGTCGCACGCATGGGTGCCGTGGCCGCGGTCCTGACAACGTCGGGCACCGCGGTCGCAAACTTGTTGCCAGGGTTGTGTGAAGCCCACGCCGCCGAGCTGCCGCTGGTCGCGCTCACAGCGGACCGCCCGCGTAGCGCCATCCACACCGGCGCCAATCAAACTCTCGATCAACCACCGCTGTTGGCGGGCGCGGTGAAAGCCACGCTCGACATCGACGTCGACGGCGAAGGAGCGCCGAGCGTGGCACCGCTCGATGTTCGGCTGCACGACGTGTTACAGCATCTGCTTGGGGCGGCGCGCGGACCGGTGCACATCAATGCGCGTTTCAATAAGCCCCTTGAGCCACCCGACGCCTACCGCAGGTTGCCGTTGCCTGTGACCGCGCCGTCGACGCACGCAGCGCTGCACACGTCGCTGCCACGCCAGGTCATTGACGCGATCGCCTCGGCGCGCGCGGGCGTGATCGTGTCTGCGGCGGTGCGCCGTGAGCAGCGCGCGGGCGTGCGCGCGTTGTGCCGCGCTATCGGCTGGCCGGTGTTGTGGGACGTCGGCAGTGGCGGCACGCCCGCTGGCGCGCTGTCGATCGCGTCGCTGCGCTCACCGTTGGCTCGCGCGCGCCTGCGCGCAGACTGCGTGCTTTGGTTGGGCGGCAGCAGCACAGAAGAAGCCGCGTACAGTTGGCTCGCGCAGCTGGCAGCACCGGTGCACCAGCTGACGGATGGAGCGCACATGCGCGACCCACAGCGCGTGATGACCACGCGCCACGTCGTGGACTTTGGCGCGCTTGCGCTGCCGCCGTTAGCGCGCTCACGGTTGACCGATGCAGTTGTAGATCTGCACGGTGCCCGCCGGTCCGCCTGGCATCACGCGCGCCAAGCGCACGACCTGTCCGAGCCTGCCGTCGCACACGCCGTCACGCAGCACGTTACGGCCGCTGAAGTGTTGGTGCTTGGCAACTCGATGCCGGTGCGCGACGTCGAGCGCTACGGCAGCATCGCTGACGGTGTCGACGTGGTGTGCAACCGCGGTGTCTCAGGGATTGACGGCACGCTAGCCACCGCGCTGGGCGCTGCACGCCACAGCCGCCGGCCGGTGACCGTGCTGCTCGGGGATCTCACAGCGCTGCACGATCTCAGCGGCATGTTTGCGGTTGCGACCGCGACGGATGTTGATGTGCGTATCATCGTCATCAACAACGACGGGGGTGCCATCTTTTCGTTTTTGCCAGTGCGCAACACGCCAGACTTCGAGAAGTTCTTTGGCACGCCGCACGGCCGCGCTGTGGCGCCGATCGCTGACGCAATGGGGGTGACAGCACATGCCCCGACCACGCTGCAGGAACTTGAAACGTTGCTGTCAGCGCCAGTGCGTGGTGTCGAGCTCATCGAGGTGGGTACCAACCGCGACACGAACGTCGACACGCACCGCGCGCTCGACGCCGCGTTTGAGACCGCCCTGCAAACAACCACGGTGTTTTTCCATGGCGTCTTTGGTGGCGCCGCGGACTGGGACGGCGTGCGGTCCGCGCTGCACGCACGCCGACCGCACGCCACCGCGGCCATCGACTTGGTCGCGACACAAGCGCACGACGACAAACCCAACAACGCTGTCGCGGCCACGGCGGCCCGCATCGCCGAGCTTGGCGTAAGTGACGTTGTACTGTGCGGCTATTCGATGGGCGCGCGGCTGGCGCTCAACATCGCGCTACAGCGTCCTTCGTGGCTGCGCGCTTTGGTGCTTGAGTCCCCGCACCCGGGAATTCGTGACCCGGCGCAGCGACGTGAACGTCTCGAGCAAGATCGAACTCTCGCAGCGCAAGTCGCGCGCGATCCGGCGGCAGCGATCCGCGCGTTTTACCAGCGGCCCGTGTTCGCAGGATTTCGCGCGCTACCCGACGCTGTCGCGCGCATCGAGGCGAAAATCGCCCGCGCGCAACAGCACCCAGACCAATGTGCGCACACCTTGCTCACGCTCTCGCTGGGTGCGCAGCTGCCGATGTGGGACCAGCTGGCCCTGATCGACGTGCCGGTGTTGGTCGTGACGGGCG
>JAYTVG010000655.1:0-4345 GCA_043744135.1 Deltaproteobacteria bacterium
CGTGAACTACTTGGACGAACATCCCAAAGTTGGCGTCGTCGGAAGCTCAATCGTCGGCGTCGATGGCGAGCCTCACAACACAGCGTTTCGATTTCCGACGTTGTGGAGCGAGATCGATCGTGGCTTGCGGTTGGGAGCGGTGACGCAGTTGTTGAAAAACAAGATCGTGCCAATGCCGATCCCCGATCACGACACCGAGGTGGATTGGTTGTCGGGTGCGTCGATTATGTTTCGCGCGGAGTTGCTGCGTGACGTGGGCTTGTTTGATGAGACGTTTTTTTTGTACTACGAAGAGACCGACCTGTGCCTGCGCGCGCGGCGGGCCGGTTGGCCGATCGTGTTTGTCGCCAACTCGCTGGTCGAACACATCGGGTCTGCGACGACCGGCATGAAGGATACGGCGAGGCGCCTACCGCCGTTCATGTTCGCCTCGCGACGGCACTACTTTTTAAAGAACCACGGCCGCGCATATTTGTGGGCGTGTAACGCTGCGTACGTCGCGGCCGGTGCTGCGTTTCAGGTCCGCCGTCGACTACAAGACAAGCCCAACAGCGACCGACCCCACGAGCTCAGCGACTTTGTCTTGTACAACATCAAGCACCCCTAAGCACCCCGAGGCGGCATGAGCGGCGCAGTATGCGCGCCCTCGGCAGCGTCGATCGCGTCGCGCAGCCGCGTTGCAATCACCCGCACGTTGGGCTCAAGCACCATCGAGTCGTGGTCGCCGGGCACCTCGATGACGTCAACGTGCTCACAGTGGGGCGCCCAACCGTTGTCCGCGTAGATAAAGCGTTTGTCGCGGTTGATCATGCGCGTGGGACCAAACACATGCACGGGTGCGAGCTTCGGGCGAAACAACGCAATCACGCCGTGGTAGCGACGCAGCTGGTACTTCGGCAGCATGCGATAAAACGCGCGCTCGATCGACACCGAGTGCAGCGACCCGTCGTCGGTCTGGGTGCCGCCCTCGGCTTCAAACCTGCGGTCACGCCGCTTTTTTAGCTCCCACTTTGCGCGATCCACCACCCACTGCCGTGCATAGTCGACACCGTGACGACGCAGATTCTGCAGATGCATGTGAACCTTGTCGCTTTGACTCAACAGCTCACTTTGCGGCAGCGGCGTATCCAACATCACCAACAGCGCGACCTTTTCGCCTATCACGTGCAGCTGCTGAGCAATCTCGAGTGCTGCAATGCCGCCGCCAGAAAACCCACCCACCAGGTACGGACCGCGTGGTTGAACCAAGCGCATCTCCGCGAGGTAGTCGCGCGCCATGTCTTCAAACGACTCATGAGGTTGCTCGTCGCCGTACAAGCCGCGCGCTTGCAGTCCGTAAAACGGGCGCTCCGTGCCGATCTGCTGCGCGAGGTGGCGCAGGTTGAGCACATTGCCAAACATCCCTGCCACCAGGAAAAATGGCGTTCGCGGGCCGCCCTCGCCCGACTGCATCGCGACCAGATGCCGATAGCGCGGAAGGTTTGCTTGCTTGGGCTCCGCTTGCACAGCAGCGCTGCTGGCCGAGCCACCAGCGCTGAGCGACGCTTGCTGTTGCTCGGTCGACGGGCATTGGGCGTCTCGTGCGACAGCGGTGCGGATCAGGCGAGCGCAAGCTTCAACGGTAGGCGCTTCAAACAGCACCGAGATTGGAAACTCCACGCCGAGGGCACGCTTCACTTTGGCGAACAACCGCACGGCGATCAGCGAGTGGCCACCGAGTTCAAAGAAGTTGTCGGCCACACCGACGTTGTCGATGCCCAATAGGTCTTGCCACATCGCCACCAGCGCGCGCTCAATGTCGTCGCGCGGGGCCAGATAGTCGTCGCGCAGTTTTGGTCGGGCGAGCTTTACCGCATCGGCCGCGGCCTCTGCGCGCGCACCCTGTTGCTGTGCGTCTTGCACGAGCGCCTGCAAATCAATCGAGCTCACGCTCAGCTCGCTGTACGCAGCGCTGAGGGAAAGTGCGCGGTCAAACGCCACCACCCCCTGCGTCGGGTCGATGCCCTGCGACAGCTGGTGTTGAAATGCCGCTTGCGCTGCCGAGACATTGCTTGAATGCGACCTCGTCACATCGAATTCGACGTCGCTCGGCGCCAAACGTAGGCTTCTCACGTCGAGCCGGGCCGTCAGCCGCTTGAGCGTCAGCTCTTCAACTTCGATAAGCACGCCGCCCGTTTCGTCAGTGATGGTGACATCGAAATGTGCAAAGCCACCGGCTTCGCTGCTGCCCGGCCGTACTCGAACCAACGCGCAGATCCGCGCGGGCAAGGCCGCAAAGACGCGAACTGCGCGATACGACACCGGAACCCACAGCGTGTCGCCGGTGTACCCAGCGATCAGGTCCATCGCGAACCCGGTAGCGAGGTCGAGCAGGGCCGGGTGAAGCGCAAAGTCGCGCACGTCGCCCACAAATGCGTCAGGCAGCGCGAGCTGTGCGAACGCTTCACCTTCGCCGCAGCGCCATGCACCTGTCACCACTTGCCATCGCGGCCCGAAGCGCATGTGCAGCTGCTGTTTGCTGTGCCGTGGCAGTTTCACCGACCGTTGCGGGTCTGCTTCATCGTGCGCGACCGCACGCGCGAGCACCGCCTCCACATCGATCGGCGCAGCCGGCGCCAACGCGTGCAACCACAGCGTCGCTGACGCGCAGCCCACAAACCCCGCGCGCTTGATGATCGCACCATCCGGCGTGGTGTCAGGCACGTGCACGCGCTCACTGATCTCAAACGCATAACCCTGCTCGCTGGGCGTCATGCGCACGCGGGTCTCAGTGACTGCATCGTCAGCGACGTGCAGTGGTCGCATGAACGTCAGATCGCGAATCTCAAACGGTCGATTCAAACGCAGTTCCGCGAGGGCGCCCCGACACAACTCGAAGTAAGCCGCGCCGGGCAGCACGGCCTCCCCCTCACTGGTGCGGTGCTCGTCAAACATCCAATGCGTCTTGGCTGTGAAGCGCGACACCAAGGTGCAAACACCGCGCTCATCGACGGTGCGGGTGTCAAACCACGGATGCACGGCGGCGTCGCTCACGGGCTCGGGCGCTGTCGTCATGCGCGACGCAGCGTCCACGGCCATGCCGACGTCGTTCCACACGCCCCAGTTGAGCGCGAGCGTTGCACCGCGACCCGTCTTGCTGCGCGCGCGAGCGAACGCATTTAAAAAACTATTGGCCGCCACGTAGTCGACTTGGCCGGCCGGCGCCGTGGTGGTGCTCGTCGACGAAAACATCACGAAACAGTCGAGGTCGTCTGCGCGCGTCACTTCATCGAGAACCAGCGTGCCGTAGACCTTCGGTGACAACACGCGATCGACATCGAGCTGCGCTTTCGTCAACAACGGGCCGTCGTTGACGGTACCCGCTGCGTGCACAACGGCATGAATGGCACCAAGCCGGGTGCGCACGTCCTGCACGACAACACGCATGCGCTGCACGTCGGCGACGTCGACCGCGACGACCTCGACGTGGGTGCCGTGGCGCATCAACGATCGCACGCGCGCGATGCGTTTGCTGGTGACGTGCGCGGGCCCAAGCTTTTTTTCGACCGCGTCCCACTGCGACACATCGGGCAACGCGCCGCGCGACAACAGCACGAGCTTGGCGCGCTTGGTGCGTGCCAGGTGCTCGGCGACCACCAAACCGATGCCACCGAGGCCGCCGCTGATGAGCACGACCGCGCCATCACGTAGCGGCAACGCCCGCTCTCGTTGCGGGTTGACGCGACGCAGCTGTGATACCCAGCGCGCGTCGTCGCGCAGCGCCACCATGGTGTTGTCGGGCACCGCGAGCAGCTCCGCGTGTAGCGCGTCGATACAGCGACGTCGACGATCGGGCAGCTTGAGATCGCGCGCAACCGATGTGCCGCTCAACAACGCTGCCGCGCGTTTGCGAACGACATCCGGAGCGCTGCGCTGCACCCAGTCGAGCGCCTGCGTCGCAACGTCTTGTGCCGTCATCCGCGTGCGCACGGCGTCAATCGCGATGTCGACGACGCTGACCGTGACGCCAGGAAACTCGCGCGGCATCACCATGGCTGGCCCAAGCACCGCCGCCTGCTCCGGAAACTGCGTCGCTTCAGCGTCTGTCGACGCTCGCACATTTTGCTGAGCCATCGTCGTCACGGTGACGTGCAGCGCGTGTTTCACTCCCTCGGCACCCCACGCCTGTGCGAAGAACAGCAGGGAGTAAAACCCGCGCTCCAAGTTGGCGTGGAAAAAATTTGAACCGGGTCGGAAACTGTCATCCCGCGACAGCAGCCACAGGTGCGCTACGCGCGTCGGCAACGTGCCCGCCTGCGTCAAACTCCGCACCAGCGAATCATAGCCGACGCGCCCGTGTTCAGGT
>JAYTVG010000656.1:0-1369 GCA_043744135.1 Deltaproteobacteria bacterium
GACCCGACGCGAACTTCAGCACCTTCGGCGTGCTCAACGATCGACCCGCGGGGGTGAACCACATCATGTGGCACACCGACAACAACGGCATCTGTGCACCTCAGCTCGGTGTGTCGTGCGACACCGCGACCACCAGCGCACTTTATCCCGGCGAGGGTGGATGCAACAGCGCCGGCGCTGCGCTCGACCGTACGTGTGCCTGGGGTGGCAAACGCTTGCGCGGCGGCGACGCCCTTCAGATCATCGCGGGTAATGGCAGCTTTTTATCGACCACGGTGCCGGCCGCGTTGACGCTTGAGGCATCGGTCGCCACCGATGGCGGCGGCGTGCTCGCGCTCAAGCTCGATCCAACGTTTCCCGCGACGTGGCCAAACGACACGCTCGGTGACGCTCCCGTCGACATTCGTGGCCAAGGTTGGGTTGCGACGATGGATCGGGTGTTTTTTCGCTACGCCGCTGCCGCGCGTGAACTGCAGCGGCGGCAGTGCTGGGGCGCCTTCAACATCCAAGACGCAAGCTGGCCGCGCCGCTCGATTGCGACCAACGCGGCCACCGCATCGACGCTCGATTTTGCGGCGGTGCCGGGATCTGAATGCACCGATTGGGAGGTGGTCGCGCGCGACGTGCAGCGCGTCGATTTCCAATACTTCCGCGCGGCGCCGCCGCCCGCGACGCTGGTGCAGTTCCCAAGCACGGACACGCAGCGCGAGCTCGTTGCCCGCGTGCAGTGGACCATTCGGCTGCAGCGCACCATCAACAACCGTTTGGTCACGCACGACGTCGTCGGCTCGGTCCGACTGCGAAATATCTAGCGCTCCAGCAAAGGCCACCATGCACCCACGTCACTCGCCTCCGCCCCTTGGTGCACCGACTTCAGTGGGGGCGCGCAAGCCGTCGCGTGGCTTCGTCATGCTGGTGATTGCCGCCGTCATGCTGATCTTGTTCGCGGCGTTGACGGCGACGCTCGCGTCGGTTCGACAAAACCGCGTGATCGCGCTGAGGCAAAACGAAAATGCGCGCGCGCGCGATCTCGCAGAGGCCTGCTTGGCGAAAGGCGTCGCTATTGCGCATGCGCACTTCGCGGCGCGTGGCGGCAACGATTTCGACTTCGATCAGCTGCTCGACCCAAACCTCATCCCCGGCGATGGCGACGACTACGTCTATGCTGAACTTGGCAGCACGATCCAAACCGTGCCTCCTGCGGCGCCCGACCCGCAAGGGCTGCACCGCTACGTGTTTACGCGCTTAAACACTGCAAGCCCTGCGGACCCGATAGCCGAAGGCGGTTGCTATTTGCGCTTCGACGACAACGACGACGATTCGCTGCCCGGCTATCTCGCGCAGACCAGCAACCACGGCGCGCTTGAGG
>JAYTVG010000657.1:0-1368 GCA_043744135.1 Deltaproteobacteria bacterium
GTCGGCTTTGCACCCTCACCAGCCGAATTTTTTCGTTGAGGCTGTGACCGTCGCGGACGCTCACGTGTTTGAGGAGGCGCGCGAGTTATTTGTGCCTCCCAAAGACGCCACGCTCAACGTCAGCCTGACGTCACCCAAGCGCGAGTTCAAGCCTGGCGAAACTGTCAACGTCAGCGTTACCACGACAGATGCCAGTGGCGCGCCGGTGGCTGCGCAGTTGGCGCTTAGCGTTTTTGATAGCGCGATCCTCGCTATCGCTCCCGACACCGCGGCGGATCCTAAGCAGCGCCTGTGGGGTCGCAAGCGCTGGCACCAACCTTCGACAACCAGCAACCTCAACGGCGCGCAGCCCGTGTGGGGCTCGCTGTCCGCGCCCGATCAAAATGCGCGCTGGATGTTGATGCGCGCAGGCTCGCCCGACGTGACGGGCAGTCCGTCGGCGACGACCCCCGAGGCTGCGATCGACGATGTTGCAGGCGCAGTGGACTTCGGCGGTCGCGGTCGTGGTGCTGGTGGCGGCGGCATCTCCGCGCGGGCGCAAGGGCTCAAGGAAGAATCAAAAAGGGACAGCGCCTCGGAGCCACGCGAATCAGCAGCCCCCGCGCAAAAAAGCAGCCTCGCTGACAAGGCGCCACAACCCCCCGAGCTTCGCGACGCAAGTGCATCAAGTGCCGCAAAACCCGCGGTACGCAGCAAGTTTGCCGACACTGCCGCATGGTTTGCGAACATCGTCACGGACGCGGCCGGCCATGCCACCGTGCCAGTGACGTTTCCCGACAACCTGACGACGTGGGCGGTGAAAGCCGTCGGCATCGACGCGGGCGCGCGCGCAGGCCGTGGCGACAGCACACTCGTGGCCACCAAAAAACTCTTGGTGCGGTTGGCGGCGCCGCGATTTTTTCGCGAACGCGATCGCGTGGTGTTGTCTGCGATCGTGCAAAATCAATACCCCGACCACCGCGCTGTCGACGTCACCTTGGACGTCACCGACCCGCTGCTGAGCGTCGAGGGCAACACCACTACGCACGTCGATGTACCAGCGCGCGGCGAGTTGCGCGTCGACTTCACGGTGCGCGTGGCCGGCGAAGGTGAAGCGAAGGTCCGCGTCACCGCGAAAAGTGCAGATGATGGTGACGCCAAAGAGTTGTCGTTCCCGGTGCTCGTGCACGGCATGCAAAAGACCGTGGCGCGTGTCGGCTCCATCAAGATGGGCAGCGGCGCCGACGAACGCACGCTTGACCTCGACATCCCCAAAGAGCGTCGCCCCGAGCAGTCGGAGTTGGTCGTGCGCACGTCGCCAACGTTGGCGGGTGCGATGATAGACGCGCTGCCGTATCTGCTCGACTACCCGTACGGCTGCACCGAGCA
>JAYTVG010000658.1:0-1365 GCA_043744135.1 Deltaproteobacteria bacterium
GTCAGCGGTGGGTTCCGATCGCGCTGAGCTGCCGAGCGAACGCACGCGAAAAAAGAACGTGGTGGTACCCGCCGCCACGGCCGTGGTGGGGATATCCCAGGCAAACACGTCGGTGCTCGCAGTGTACGTGGCACCGAGAAGGGGCTGCGCACAGATCGTGTCACTCACGGATGTACAACGCCCCACCAGCACGTCGTCTAAGTCCGCGTCGAGTGCGCCGGGTGTGTCGTCGTCGATCAGTTGGTTATAGCGCCTGAGGTTCATCACCACGCGCGTGCCCTCGTTGAAGTCGGCCGCTACGCGACATGAGTTCACGCCCGGCGTGCAGCATTGATCGACGGCTGCACCGGTGCAGATGTTCGGGTCGCGCGCGCCAAGCGCGGGGTTGCACGAAGGCGGCGGGCAGTCGGTGCTGCATTCAAACGCGACATCGTAAAACAAATCGTTGCCGCCGAATTGTCGCGTGACAAAGACCGTGGGGGCGGCGCCGCCACTGCTACGCAACAGCACCGAGGTATCGTTGAAGACGCGGCCATTTTCGTGCGCGGAGATTTGAAAACGCTTGATGCTTGCGCCACCGAGGTACTCGCTGAGCGGCGGTAGATACGACCACACCCTGCCAAACGGCAATGCGTCCACGCGCAACCCAGGCACCGCGACACCGTCGGTCACCAGCGCGTCTTGGCCGGTCTCTCGACACAAGCCTGCGCCGTCTTTGAGCGCGAAACCGCTGCACGGATCGATCAAGCCGGCCGCCATATTGAACACGCTGACGTCGCTGGCGTTGCGCGCATTGACGGTGATGGCCTGCGTGCACGATCCATACACTGACGTCTGGTTGCCGAGCTGTGCATCGGTGCTGTCGAACATCTCGGGTGGCAACAAGCTGTTGGGCCCGCCGATGGTGAGCACTTGCAGCACATAGACGCCCGTGGGACCGCCGCTGACGCGCAAGTATGTCGGCACCGCACATGGCAGCGGCTCGATGGCGAGGCGCGGACACGGATCGATGCCGTCATTGAGGCTCACGGCCAGCACCGTTTCGCCGATGGGAAATCCCGCGCACGTGCCCGGGTTGTCGATGACCAACGTGAGCACCGGTGCCCCCGGGCACACGCCGTCTTGGCCGAGCAAACGCGCGGACACCAGATCGTTTGCGCGCGGTATTTCGAGCTGAACGACGTCGACGTCGCTGCCGCTGGACAACGTGCCGGTGAACGTGCCGTTGGTGCGGGTGGGGGCCACTTGAGCGAAGGTGTCGTTGGGCTCCGCTTCACTCACGAGGTCAGCGATGTGAAGGAGATAGTCGCCGACGACGGCGTTGTCGCCGGTCTCGCTGACGCGCGCGACGAACGTTTTGTCCTC
>JAYTVG010000659.1:0-1365 GCA_043744135.1 Deltaproteobacteria bacterium
CCTTCACCTTCACCTTCACCTTCACCTTCACCTTCACCTTCACCTTCACCTTCACCTTCACCTTCACCTTCACCTTCGGCGCCGACGTCCACGCAGAAGCTGTCGCGGCAGCGTCCCGACGGGCAGTCAGCCGCGGTGTCACAACTGAGTTTGGCGACGGGCAAGCTGCAGCTGATAGCGCCAAGCACGCTCATGAAGATGAAGCATCGCATCGCAGTAGTGTGGCCGGCCGCGCGCACGGTGGCAACCATGGGGACGTCGCGAAACCAGGTTGGTTTGCGGACGGTCTCATGTCATGAGCGACGCTCGGGAGCTTGATGCCAAACACCACGTTCATTTCCCTTCGCTTGACACCGCGTTTTTTCGGCGCGCTTTTGGCTGGCTCGATGGCGTGCGCTGTGCTCGCGCCGCCGGCCGCGCACGCCCAAGAAGTGCTCAGCACCCTGCGGCCCGATGAGCCGTACCAGGAGTTGCCGATCCTCACGTGGCAGGAGGAGTTCGAGCTGTCGTCCACCGTGCGCCAGGTGATCTTTAACGCCTACCTGCCGATGCTCGCGCGGCCGACGTTTTTTAAGGGCGTGCACGACGACGCCATCCCCAATCAAACCGGCGATTGGAACTGGCAGCGCCCCGACGTGCAAAAAGAACTGCTGCGCCGCAGCGACGCCACCGACGTCCAACGCCGAAGCCACGCAGCGCTGCCCGATGCCGAGATAAACGCGCTCATCGGCAAAAAGCAGGCGTTTCGACCCGAACAGCTGGAGCCGTTGTTGACGTCGAGCCCGCGCTTTGACGACCTCGCTGTGGTGCTGCGCCGTGTGCAGCCGCTCGGTGGCGACAACTACCGCGTGGACTTTGACGTTAAGACCAAGTCCGGCGCAGTGGTTGAAACCACCAGCTTCGACGGCGTCGACCTCGTGCGCCAAGGTGGCACCTGGCTGTTGCCCAGCCGCATCCTGCTACAGGTGGCGCCGTTGTCGCGCATCCAGCAAAACCTGACGTCGTCGGGCGGCGATCCGGCAGCGCTCGCGGGTAACTTCTTGTTGTTGGCGGAAAACCAACTCAAAGACATCATCCCTTTCGACTTCGAAATTCCTGCTTTTTTGAAACCTTAGCTGTGACGCACATTAAATCTTTTAATCACTGTTATGCACTTTAAAAACGTTAACATTTTTCGCTGTGGACCGCTGAAAGAAACAATGATGAAAAATCTTGCCCGGGTCTCTTTGCTGTCGTGTGTTGTGCTGTCGCAAGCGGGTTGCGCCAGCCTGCTGGGACTGCTGCCGATCCCGATTCCAGGCTTCGGCGGCCCGCCGTCCCCCAACGGTGAAGAGGTGCAGCTGCTGTACGCCAAGGGCATTCGCG
>JAYTVG010000660.1:0-4330 GCA_043744135.1 Deltaproteobacteria bacterium
AGGCCAAGCCGACACTGACGGCCGCGAGTGGCGCTTGTTGGCGCAAAAAATTCGGGTCTAAGCCGCGCGCCGTGATGTCGATCTGTCGAAATGGATCCACCTGCTCGACCGGGACGCCGGTTTTTGCTTCCACGGCGCGCGACAGTGCGGGCACCTTGGCGCAGCCGCCAGATAGGTAGATGCGGTTGATGGTGGCGTCGGCGGAGGTCGCTGCGTAAAAATCGAGCGAGCGTTGGACGTCGTTGGCGATGGTTTCAGAGACCTGCTGCATGACGCGCTCAACTTCTTGAGGCACCACCGAGTCTTGATCGTTGCCGCCGCCGCCAATCTTGAGCGCCTCAGCCTCGTCGTAGTTGACGTTGAGTTGCTTTTGAATTTCGTCGGTGTACTGGTTGCCACCCTGCGCGATGTCGCGGGTAAACGCGCTGATGCCGCTGTGAATAACGTTGATGTTGACGACGCTAGCACCGACGTTGATGAGCGCGACCGTTTCGCCAGCCGGCAAGCTGTAGTTGATCTCGAAAGCGTTTTGCACCGCGAACGAGTCAACGTCGACGACGTGTGCGGTCAAGCCGGCCTCGCGCACCACGTTGATGTAGTCGTTGATCATGTCCTTTTTCGCTGCCACGAGCAGCACATCCATCTGACCTTGATCGTTTTGATTGTTGAGGATGCTGACGTCGATGTTGACGTCGTTGATATCAAACGGGATGTACTGCTCGGCCTCCCACTGGATGGACTCGTCGAGTTCCTCGCGCGTCATCATCGGCAGGTTGATCTTGCGCAAGATGACGGAGTGCCCCGACACGGAGACTGCGACGTCTTTGCTTTTGATCTTTTGGCTCGCGAACAATTCGCGCACAGCGTCGACAACAGCGGTCTGGTTCATGATCGAGCCGTCGACGATGGCCTCGCCTGGCAAGGGGATCATGCCGAAACACGCGAGCTGGAAACTCTTTCGGTTCTCTTTGAGCTGGCACACCTTGACGCTCGATGAGCCGATGTCGAGACCGATTAGATTACCCTTGGCCACGCGATACTCCTGTTGTGTTGGGTGCGCTTGAGTCCGCATCGGCGCCGACGCCATCGTCCTCGTCATCGCTGCGGGTGAACACTTGGTCTTTGTCTTGGACGGTCATCCCGAGCGCCAAAATAATCTTGCGTTTGGTATCGATGCGGCACTGCATGCCCGCCTCGATGCGATCGATCGTGAGCGCCGAAATGCCCGCTTTGCGCGCCAACTCGGCTTTGGACAGCAGCCGATCCTCGCGGAGCCGCTTGACGTGATTTTTCACGTTCGTGCGCCGCGCGTCCCCGCTGGTGCTTTGCCCCGGTGGCGCGGCAAGGATGGGTTTGGGGTCGTTCACCATTGGTACAAAACTTATCAACGACACTTCAGCGAATGCAAATTTACCCTCAAACATGCATCACTTCGATGCTAACTCCCTGTTTTTGCGTTTGCGGCGTCGAGCACGTGCGCCCGCCCTTGGCAGGTGTACGTGTCGCTAAGGCAGCGCGATCCATTGCAATAGGGCGTTCCATATGGCGTCGCCGAACAATGCAGCCTGCAGGCCCCCGAGCGCCAGAAAAGGACCAAAAGGAAGCGCGCCTTGCGGGGGAATCCACGGGTCGTCCGCGCTGACCGGCTCGCTCCAGTTCAGTTTTCCGCTCGCTTTGAGCGCGATACCGATGATGGCGCCCTGCAGGGAGGCCAAAAACAACACCAACGGCAGCCGCGCGTAGCCGACAAACGCCCCCACCCCGATCAAGATCAAAGGGTCGCCCCACCCCATGGCCCACTCGTCGGGCGCGAGTTTTTTGGTGCGTCGCAACACGCCGGTTGCAACCACGACCACCAGCGACAACATCAGCCCTCCCCCGGCGGCGCCGATCAAGCGCGACCACAGCACCCACCAATCGTCGGCCCGCACCGCGCTGGCACACGCAAAACCGACACCGCTGACTGCGAGGGCGATCCACATGCTGTTGGGCACCGTCCAGGTATCGATGTCGATCCAAGCGATTGCCACAAGCACGCAAGCAAACACGAACATCTCGAGGCCCTCAAACGACAGCCCCAAGCGCATCACGATGCCCACCGCAAGCAAGCCCACCAGCGCTTCGATCATCGGGTAGCGCGACGCGATAGGCGCCTGACAGCTGCGGCAGCGCGCCCGCAACAACAACCACGACACGATCGGGATGTTGTCCTTTGCGGTGATGCCCACGCCGCATTTGGGGCAGCGTGAGCGCGGCGTCACGACCGAGATGCCAGCCGGCACCCGCGCGATCACGACATTTAAAAAGCTGCCGACGCAAGCCGCCGCAACAAACGTCCAGCACACGATGGTGAGCGCCGCGGACAGCGGCAGGTCAGCCGGGCGCGCACTGATGAGTTGGTAGCCGTCTGTGAGGAGCTGAAGGAGTGATTGCATCGAAGCTCGTGCGCGGGTGGTTCTCGATAGATTACGTCAGTCGCCGGCTAGCTCGCTTGTTTGCAGCGCAGCGCTCGCGAATTGCGCCATCTGCGTCAGGCCGCGGGTGAAGCTGTGGTTGGCGTCGGGCACCACGTGAAGCTGGGCGCGCACGCAGGCCGGCGTCAAGCGCGCGAGCGGCGCGTGTGCGTCGTTGGCGCCGACCACGACGGCCGTGGGCAGCAGCGCGGACACCTCTGCGATTGCCACCGCCACCCGCAACACCGGCGGTGCCACCAACACGAGCTGCTGTACGTTCGCACCGGGCTCGAGGCACGCCAGCGCCGCCACCGCGCAGCCGACGGAGTAACCCACCAGCGCACAGCGACCCGACGGCGCGTGCTGCGCGATGGCGGCGCGCAAATCGCTCAGCTCACCAGCCCAATCGACGTTTTGGACATCGCCATCAAACAGCCACGGGACGTGCGAGACCCCTTGCGATCCACCTACGCCGCGCCAGTTGAAGCGCAAGGTCGGGTGGCCCAAGCGGGCCAGCGTCCACACCAACTCCGAAAGCACGGCGCAGTCCATGTTGCCGCCCAAGCGCACGTGCGGGCCTGCGAACACCACGCCTACCGGTGCGTCGGCGCGCACACCGACGCCGCCCGATTGAAACAGCGCCTCAAGCTCGACGCCATCGCTGTGGATGAGCGTGGCGCGCTCGAGCACCTGGCGTTTATCCACCATCGACGCGCTCGCGGATTTCGTACAGGGCCGTCGCGGCGGCGAGCTGCACGCGCGGGTCGTCGTCGGTCTTGAGCGCCGTCAAGTGCGTGACGACGTCGGCGTCATCTGCGGCACACTTGCCGAGCGCGCGCGCCGCGCTGACGCGCACGAGCGGGTCTGACGCAGCCAGCGTGCGCATCAACACGCCAATGGCACGCGCGTCGCCGATGTCGCCGAGCGCAAGGCTCGCCGCGGCCAGCGCGAAGCCGTGCTGGACCGCCGCCATCAGCCACGGCACGGCGCTGGCGTCGCCGATCTTGCCCAGCGCCCACGCCACCGCTGCGCCGACGCTCGCGTCTTCGGTTTGAAACGCCGCGATCAGGTTTGCGACAGCCTCGTGGGCGCGCGCGTGTCCGAGCACGACGGCAGCGCCAATCACCACCTTGGGCTCGGCGTGGCGTAACGCCTTGATGAGCTCTGGGACCAGTGCGTCAGGGGCGATTTGCACAAGCGCAGTCAGCGCCGCCGCGCGCACTTGCGCGTCTTCGTCGTGCGCGCAGGCCTTGAGCGCCGCGGCCGCGTGCACGCTGCCCCGCTCGCCTAAGACGCGGGCCGCACTGATGCGTCGCGCGGCGCTTGCGTGTTGCAGGTCAGCAAACGCTGCCGCTTGCGCGTCGTGCGCGGTCTCGCTTTCGCTGGGTTTAATGTGGCGTGCGGCCAAGCGCGCACCATAGCGCCACGTCACGCTCGCAAGCCAATCCCCCGCGCGGCGATGCACTTTGGCCATGGCCCTTTTTCGCGCCACGATTTCGTGGGAGCTGGTCGTTTGAGGTGTTTATGTCGTTCGCATCGATCCGTGTGGCGTCGTGGTCCATTGTGATAGCCGTGGTGGCGGCGCTGTTGCCAGCGCTCGCCGTGCGCGCTGATGAAGGCATGTGGACCTACAACAACTTCCCAGCCGACGCGGTCGCCAAGAAATACGGCTTTAAGCCCGATCAGGCGTGGCTCGACAACGTGCGCCTGAGCTCTGTGCGGTTGGCGCAGGGCTGCTCCGCGAGCTTTGTGTCAAAAGACGGCTTGGTCATGACCAACCACCACTGCGCGCACGCCTGCATCGAGAAGCTCTCAACGAAGACCAAGGACTTCGTCAAAGACGGCTTCACCGCAAAAGACATCGGCGCGGAGCAAAA
>JAYTVG010000661.1:0-1363 GCA_043744135.1 Deltaproteobacteria bacterium
CCATGGCTTGGCCGAACGAGTCGCGTAGGTTGAGCAACTCTGGACCATTGTGGTGCAGCAAGCTCACCTTGATGTCATGCAACACTTTCTTTGGCTTGAGCGACTTGCCGGTCAGGTGCGCGGGACAGACGTTGTTGCAGCGGCCACACTCTGTGCACGCGAAACCGTCGAGCAACGTTTTCCAGGGCATGTCGTTGATTTTGGTGGTGCCGAATTTCTCGGCCGTTTCAAAATCGATCTTTGGCGGTAAGCCCAGGGCGCGCGCGCGTAGCTGCGGCTTTTTTGCGTGCTCGGCGGCAGCGACGGCAGGCTGACGCCAGCCGTACGCGCCTTTTCGAAAAAACCAGGTGTTGGGTCCCGCAAACACCAAGTGCATGTGCTTGCTCATCGGGATGTAGCAGCCGAAGCCCAAAAACACCGCAACGTGCGCCCACCACATCACGTGGTAGATGCCGTCGACGACCACGCGCGGCAGGTGCACCATCCACGCCGACATCAGCGACGTAAACGGCTTGTAGGCCTCAAACGTGTGGCTGTAGTTGTGGTGCCGCACGGCCTCCGCGCCCTGCAGCAAAAAGAACGTCACGTACAAGCCGCCGATAAAATACAGGATGATTTCTGCGTCCGTCGAGCGCGGCGTCAAACGTTTGGGCGCAAAAAACACCCGACGCGACCACGCGACCACGACCGCGAGCAACACCAAAAACGCCATGATGTCTTGCGTGAGGTGGTAGCCGTGGATGAGCGGGTGGTGCTCACCAAGGTACGGCAGGCGATCGTAGGTGAACGCCGACACGCCCCACGTCTGTAAAAACCGCGTGAGGCCTTCGAGGACAATCTCGCTGTGGCCTGCGCCCAAAATCACAAAGCCGTAGATGAACGCGATGTGCGTCAGTCCCGAGATGCTGTCCTCAAGCGTCTTTTGGTGTCCAAAGACGATCTGCAGCACCATGCGCCAGCGCGCGTTTGGATAGTCGGTCGCGACCTCGTCATGCACGCCCATATTAACCATGGTTGCGATGCGTCCCAAGCGCAGCACCATGAACGAAAACGCTGCCAGCACGACGGCAAGCGTCATGCTCGAGTGCAAGATGGGAAAGATCGGATAGGTGTCAAACATCGACGTCCTCCTCAAATTATTCGCCGCCCAGCCTCGGTGAAGTGAGCCACTTTCAGAGCTGCACAACAAAATCATGACCGCGAGCGGGCGACGCCGCACGCATAGCGTTGATGGTGCGCGCGGTCTACTGCACCGATCGCTTGACCCGCGTGTCCATGCTTTGTACCTCCACGCAAAAGCATTGCGAGGAGCGCACGTGGCCGACAAAATCACCATGCCGCAGTTGGGCGAGAGCATCGCCGA
>JAYTVG010000662.1:0-1362 GCA_043744135.1 Deltaproteobacteria bacterium
GCTTCGCCCGACCACCGTGAGGTTCGTTTTTTTGATGGGTTCGCTGGGCCGACCCGGCTCGCCGGAGTGGATGAGGATTTTTTTCTGGGGTGTTTTCGACGAGCGCTGCGGTTGGCGATCGCCCTTGCGCATAGGCCGACCTCGATGAAGTCTCGCGGGTGATCGACACGCACCTGCACTTGGACCTGCTTGAGTCCGTCGACGACATCCACGCGCGTTTAAGCGAAGCCGTGGCGGTCGGCGTCACCGACGTCATCGGCATCGGCGTCGATCCGCGCGTGTCATCAATGGCCACGCGCGCGCTGCCGTCCGGCTTGCGGGTGCACTACGCCTTGGGCTTTCACCCGCAGGCGCTCACCACCCACGATGCGCTTCCGGCGTCGCTGGCGCTGTTGCGCGAGCGGATCGCCAGCGAGCGGCCGGTGGCCATCGGCGAAACCGGCCTGGACGCGCGCCCGGGCATGCCCACTCCTGCGCTTCAGCACGCGGCGTTTTGCGCGCAGCTCGCGCTGTCGCAAGAACTCGACTTGCCGGTGGTGCTGCACGGTGTGCGCCGCGATGCCGACATGCTGCGTGTGCTCGATGAGGCGCTAGCGCGAGGGCCATTGCGCGGCGTGTGGCACGGCTTTTCGGGATCGAAAGACACCATGCTGCTGGCCGTCAAGCGCGGCTTTCACATCGGCGTCGGCTTCATCGTCACGCACGCCAATGCGCGGCGCATCAAAGACGCCGTGCCGCACATCGCGCTCGATCGACTGCTGGTGGAAACCGACGCGCCGCCGTTTGCACCCGCACGCTTAGCTGACGTGGTGCACACCATCGCCCAGCTGCGTGGCGTCGATGACGACGTCATCGCGCGCGCCACCACCAACAACGCGCGCGCACTGTTTGGCTTGAGCACGCCCGCGTCACCGCAATAAACACTCGCGATAAATCATGACCCATCAGTCACGTGACGGATTCTCACGTTGCGCTGGCGGTGCTGTGCTCCTTTGATGCGCATGTTTGTCACCCTCGCCGTCGCTTTCACGTCCACCGCGTCATGGGCTGTTGACACGGTCACCGCGCCCTTTGACGGCGCCACGCTCACGCACACGGTCACAGACAGCCAGGACCTGTGGGTGCTGGAGCTCGACGTGTGCACGCCCGGCTTGTCGTTTCGAACCACCGCGGACAGCGAGCGCGGGCGCACGGTGCCGTCGTTTTCAAACCTCGTGGGCGCGGCGGCCGCCATCAACGGTGACTTTGGCAACGCCGACTTTTCGACGGACGGTCCGGCGGCTTCGGCGGGCGCGTTTTGGGGCTTCGGCGTCAACCACACCTATGTCGCGCCCATCTCGTTTGGCGCCGCGCACATCGACA
>JAYTVG010000663.1:0-1360 GCA_043744135.1 Deltaproteobacteria bacterium
ACCACTTCGGTGGGCGGGATGCCCGTCGACGTCACAAACGCGGTGTTGGTGTCGGTTTGCGTCTGCAAAAACAAGGTGTCGTGCACCTGAAACGAACCCCCCGAGAGTTCGCCGAAGTGTGCGGCCGCGCTCCAGATCACACCAAACGCGCCGAAGCTCGGTGCTGGTGCGAAGATGCGCGTCGGTGCGAGCGCGCGCTCGGTCACCAAGCGCGACAGGTAGTCGTTACCGCTGACGTCGACGGTGTTGAGCACCGCGAGCTTCGCGGCCGCGGCGCTACCGCGCGGGCCGTTGGCAAAGTCGCCGAGCACCCAACGAAATGCGTTGCCGCAATCGGCGTACGCTGCTGCATCCGGTTTGGTCATGCACTCAAGCACGGTCGCGCGCGTGTCCGCGTCGTCGCCGTCGTCGTAGCTAGGCAAGAAATCCATCGCGTAGATGGCGTCGGATTCGAGCAAAAAACCCGCGATCCAATCAGCCGCATCGACACCGCCGCCATTGCCGGTGCGCTGATCGAGCAGCAACTTGTCGGGCGGTGCCGCGAGCGCTGCTTGCACGACGTCAAACCACTGTTGACCGCCCTGGCTGCCTTGCGCAACGACGCCGTTGATGAGCAAGGCGCGGATGCCAGCGTCGTCCTTGAAGCCAGCATACTCATACGCCGTAGGGTCGGCGTCGCCGGGGTCGATTGGGCGCACAAGTCGGTGATCGCACGTCACGGCGCCGTCGAGGCCCGCGACACTTTCGTGTGCGACGAGGGCGTCGCCGACGAGCGCGCCGAAGTCGACCTCGAAAGTCTGCACGGTCTCGGTGGTGCAGGCGGTCGGTCCATCGCAGCGCGCAAAACGCACCACCGCGCCAGTGTCGACGGCGACCGGCACGATCTCCGACGCCACTGCGGCGCTGCGCGCGTCATCGTCACCGTGAAAGACGCTCAAGCGCTTGGCGGCGTCTAACCACACGTACGGGTCGATGCCGTCGATTGCGACAACGACGTCGCCCGGCAGCACCGGCACCCCACCACCGACGGCGGACAGCACGAGCGGTGCAAGGCCAGATGGGGGCACGAGCGTCGCAGGCAATAGGTCGGCGCTGCCAAGCTCCAGACACACACCGAAGTTCACAAACGCGGGATACGCCAGCAGCGGCCCGCTCGCGTGGCCGTCTTCAAGCGCGCCCGACGCGGCTTGCAGGTTGCCCCAAAAATCCCGCGCTGACGTCGTGAAACGCGCCACATCCATGACCGCGAGCGCCGCGGCAGCATGCGCTTGCGGCACGCGACCACCTTCGAAGAAATCGATCTCGAATTTTTTGCGGTCGACGTAGTCAAAGCGCAGCTGTTCGCTCGCTGGAGCGTTTG
>JAYTVG010000664.1:0-4319 GCA_043744135.1 Deltaproteobacteria bacterium
TACTGCGGCAGGGTGGCGGACGCGAAGAAGATGTGGCTCACGTCATCCGTGCGCGGGTCAGCCCACGACGCGTACAGGCGGTTGCCGTCGACAGCGAGCCCGAGGTAGTCGCCCAACCAGCCATTGGTGTCGCGTCGGGTGGTGAACGAAAAGCCCGCGTCGTTGACGAATTCGTTGGCGCTAAACGTCAAGCCACCGTCGTCGGAGTGCGCGTACATCACGTTGCCGGTCAGGTAGCGGTTGTCGTACCAAATGACGTGCACGTTGCCGACGCCATCGACGACGCTGGCGTGCAAAAAATGCGTCGCGCAGCTGACGTCGTCGTTGATCTTGACGCTGGCGTCAAACGACTGGCCGCCATCGGTCGACGTCGCCATGCGGATGTCCCACGCACCTGTCGGCAGTCCCGATTGAAAGCCAACGTGGACCGTCGCGCCAACCACTGACAGCGTGGGGTCGTTAAACACCGGTGAGTCGTCGCCGGCCGAGACCGCGACTGGCGCTGAAAACTGCAAGGTGTCGGGCGCCAACTTTGCGTACAAGATCGTGTTGTCGGGGCTGCCAAACGCATCACCGCCGGTGTCGATCCAGCTGACGTGCAGCGTGCCGTCATCGCTGACGATGGGCTGTGCCAGGTTGCTGGCGCCGTTTTGCGCCTCGTTCACGTGCAGCAGTGTGCTCGCAAACGTCGCGCCACCGTCGTGCGAGATGTTGGTGCGGATGCCACCCGAGTTGTCGTTGAGGTTGAAGACCGCAAACGTCACCGCGACCGTGGAGCCGTCGCGCGAGACCGCGATCCACGGTTTGTCGATGACCGTGCTGCCAGACACGAAGGCGCCGGCTGTGGCCGTCACCGCGGGTTGCCACGTCGCTGCGCCGTCGGTGCTTTTGGCGACAAACACGTTCATGTTTTCTGGCAGCCCGTTGCCGGGGTCAAACCCCAACCAGACGACAAAAAATTCACCCGCGTCATCGCTGGTGATGACCGCGTCGCCTTGCGCCTGCAACGGCGAAAACGGTGTTGCGCCCACCGTCCACGTGGCACCGTCGTCGCTGGAGCGGCTCACCGCCGTCAAGATGCCTTGGGTGTCGAAGTCGACATCGGTGTACACAACAGCGATGTTGCCGCCCCGCGCCGCCAGCATGGTCTCGGCGCTAAAGCGCGTGTCCAACGAGATGGCGACGTTGGCGCCAAACGTTCGTGCGCCGGTGCCGGGGGCGAGCACTTCAGGCAGCACGCACGCAGCGCCGTTGTTGGTGCCGACCGGCGACCCGCCTGAATCGGGCGCGCACACAAAACCGCCGTCACCGAGTTGACACAGATAGCCATCGCGCGCGCACGGGAAATCAGGGTCGCACGCGACCAAACAACCGAAAAAGCCGCCGAAGTCGGTGCACGTGGATCCGCCAGGACACGCGGTGTTGTTGCAATCGGCGGTGCAGTAGCCATCGGGAAAACCCGAGTCTGCCGTCAGACACAGCTGGTCGGCGGAACACGTGCCCGCATCAAAGCCTTGTCCCGTGCAGGCGTCGCCGATGCTGCTGTCTCCTTCACCTTCACCTTCACCTTCACCCTCGCCCTCGCCCTCGCCCTCACCCTCACCCTCACCCTCGCCTTCACCTTCACTCGATGCTGACGGCGTGCAGGCGGCGACAATCGCGAGGGCGCTTGCGACAATGACGATGCGAGCATGTGTGGTGGATCGAGTCATGGCGTGCGGTAGCACCCGACGGCACGAAGTCCAAATGACACGCGCCGGATCGAGCGATGGCTCGAAACCACCGAGGGCCGCTGCGTGGGTTACGCTCGGGCATGGGGATCCGTGAACCGCTGCGCTGTTGCCTCAGCACACATGCCTGTCTCGTCGTCGCCGCGGTGGTGGTCGGCGGCGCCGTGGTTGGCGCCGGCTGCGCCACTGTGGCGCCCGCGCGCAAAGCGGCCCCGCGGGCACAAATCCACGCACCAGCTCCGGCGCCGACACCCGCAGCAAACGAGCCGCCGGTGCGCGAGCCCGTGCCACCTCCGGTCGAACCTGCCGCGAACGACAGCACCCCGCCCGTCGAGGCGTCGGACCCGCCAGCGCCCGACAGCCCTAGCACCAAGCCCAACGAGCGCGGACTTGCTTCGTTTTACGCGGACCTGTTGTCGGGCAACCGCACTGCTAGCGGCGAGCGCTACCGGCCCGGCGCCGCTACCTGCGCCCACCGCACGCACCCGTTTGGCACCAAACTGCGCATCAAAAATGTTGCGTCTGGGCGCAGCGTGGTGTGTCGCGTCAACGACCGCGGGCCGTTTGTCGCAGGCCGCGTCGTCGACGTCTCAGGCGCACTCGCCACGGAGCTTGGCATGCGCAAGCGCGGCGTCATCGCTGTCGAGGTGTTCGTGCTGCCGTGACGTGCGGCGCGCGGTTACGCCAGCAGCCCGCAGGTGTCGCACGAGGTATGCAGCGCTTCGACGACGTGCTTGAGCTGAAGCGGCGTTTGTTGATGGTCCGCGGCGATAGCCAACGCCGCGCGCGCGGCAAACGTCACCACCAGCGCCGTTTCTGTGCGCGGGACTTCGCACGCCAACAGCACCGTCTCAAGCGCGGCGTTGACCCGGCGGCGGGCCTCGCTGACGTCATCGTCACCGATGAGCTCGGGCAGACTCGACAATGCAATCGCGCACGATGAAAAACCCGTCATCTGTAACGCGGCCGCGGCGTAGATGCGCACGGCGCGATCCGCCCACCGACGGGCCAGGCGCTGTGGTCGGTCGTGAGGCCGGTGCTGTGGCAGTTTCGCGGGGTCGTCGTCGTCGTTGATGATGTGGCCAGTCGCTATCCCGTCACCCGTGTTGCGTTCAAACATCCATCCCCCCAAACCTGCAAGGTGTTGTCCGCTTTGAGCCCCGCCGTGATCGCGCGCACTAACGGTTCGAATGGTACGGCCAACGCAGCATTTTTTGTGGGTGATCCAGCACAATAGGCGCGTGATGTGAATTATGTCACACCCACATGAACCGACGTTTGGTGCGAGGTCGAGATCGCAGCGTGACGTCGACAGCGAGGGGGATTGTCAGCGCGCTTGCGTTGCTGCGGTCGGCCATCGCGGCTAGTGTGGGAGGTTGGTTGCGGGTCTTTCGTCGGCTTTCCCGTTGGGGGTTTTATGCAGCGCATTCGCCTTGTTCGCCTCGTGCTCCCGACGCCCACCATGGCCCACGCGTTGTTGGTCGCGTTGGCCACGGCCTTGGCCGGCTGCCCAAACGCCTCAGACGCAACCGACGCAGGCTTGCTGCTCAACGACAGCGGCTCGCTGCAGCCTCCGCCCCCCGCAGACGGTGGGTTTAACGACGCTGGCGACCCCACCCCAGTCGACGGCGGCATCAACGGCGCTGTGCAAGTGTTATCGCTCACGCCGCCCTCGGGGCCGTTGAGCGCGCCGTTTACCGCCGACGGTTTGCGCCGCGTGCGCGTGTTCGGCTTCGGCTTTGCGCCTGAAAACCGCGTGTTTTTCGGCGACAACGCCGTCAACCCTGAGCTCAGCATCACTGGCAGCCTGCCCGGCACCCTGCAGCAACCCGCGTTCATCAGCGTGCAAGTGCCCGACTGCGACGCGCCAGGCCCCATCACCGTCCGCGTGGAAAACAACCTCGGCGTCGGCGAGCTCGAAGGTGGCTTCACGTGCTTTTCGCCGGTAAGCGTCACGTCGATCACGCCGTCATCTGGCTCCACCGAGGGCGGCGACCTCGTCACCATCGCTGGCGCGGGCATGACTGCGACGATGGCGGTGTTGCTTGGCGGCCGCGCAGTGGCAGCGCTCAACGTCGCTGCCGACGGCACCAGTGCGACGTTTGTGACGCCACCGGGAGAGGTCGGCGCTGTCGACGTCGAGGCTGTCGATGCGTTTGGGCGTTCGCGCTTGGGCTTTGGCTTCAGCTACCAAGGTGCCCTGCGCATCACCGCGGTGCAACCCGATATCGTCGATGTCGCCGTGCCGGGTGCTGTGGTTGAGATCGTGGGCAGCGGATTTTTGGACGACGTCACCACGGTCGCGAGCATCGGTGGGGTCGCCGCCGACCGCGTCAACTTGATCAGCGAAAGCCGCTTGCGTGTGCGCGTGCCTGATGGTGTCGTTGGCCCCGTCGACGTTACGGTGGCGCGCGCCGACGGCAGCACCACCCTCGTGAGCGGACTCATTGTGCGCCCGGCGCCGACGGGTGCGTTTGCGCTGTTGGCGGTGACACCGACGCAAGCAGACATCGCGGGCGGCTCAAACCACGTGGTGGTGGGCGAGGGACTGATGACCACCAGCGACGTGCAGGTGGGCGGCGCATCGGT
>JAYTVG010000665.1:0-1359 GCA_043744135.1 Deltaproteobacteria bacterium
CCGCCATCTTGCGAGACGACCCCTACCGCGGTGAGGTGCGCTACACCGTGCAGCTGCAGGGCGTGAGCGAGAAACTCAACAAGGCACTGTCGGCCGCTATGGGCGATATTGACGTGCGACGCGTCGATTTCGTCGACGCCACGGTGGCGCAAGCCCTCAAGACCGACGGCATCATGGCGCTGGTCATTTCGCTCGCGCTCATTTTGGCTTACGTCGCCATCCGCTTCGATATCTTCTTTGGTCCCGGCGCTGTCATCGCGCTCATCCACGACCCGATCGGCGCGTTGTGCGTGTACACGATCGGCCGCTTGGAATTCGACTTGCCGTCGGTGGCCGGTTTGCTGACGGTGGTCGGCTACTCGATCTCGCACACCATCGTCATCTACGACCGTGTCCGCGAAGACACGCCCGCTGGCAAAAATGTCTCGTACGACGAGCTGCGCGCCATCGTGAACAAGGCCGTCAACGAGACCCTCAACCGCACCGTCAACACCACGCTGACGGTGCTGTTCACCACGGTGTCGGTGTGGGTGTTCGCGGGCGGCTCGGTGCGGGCGTTCGCCGCCAACTTGACGATCGGCTGCATCATCGGCGCCATCTCGTCGATCTTCATGGCCCCGTCGATCTATCTGTTTTTCCGCAAGCACTTTTACAACCCACCGTCTGACGCAGCCGTCCGCGTTGGGCGCAGCCGTGAGGACCGCGAGCGCGGCATCGTTTAGCGCACGGTCCGCGTTGCACTGCGCCTATGGTTTGAGGGCGAGGTGTCCCGGAGTAGGCGAACACCTGTAGATGCGCGGGACTCGTGCTAGTGTCCCGTCAACTTTATTGGAGCCGGGAGACGCATGCTCGATATTGGCGGGCTCATTTCAGAAGGCAACCCGTTCATCATGCTCGCCATGGTGTCGTTGCTCGCTGTCGTCATCATCACCACCGAGCGTTTCATCACGCTGTACTTTCGGTACCGCTTGAAGGTGCCACCGTTTAAAAAAGCGCTGGAGCAAGCGTTACAAGAGACCGACCTCAACAAGGCCTTGCGCATCGCCTCGATCAACCCCAACCACCCGGTGTGCAAGGTGGCTCGCGCCGGCTTGATGAAGGCCAACGCCGGCGATCGGGAACTGGTGCGGGCGATGGAAACCGCCGCACTCGAAGCGACGCCGCGCATCGTGGGGCTGACGCCATTTTTGGCGATGCTTGGCAACCTGGGCACGCTGCTGGGCCTCATCGGCACGGTCTTCGGCATGATCCACGCATTTCAAGGCTTGGGCGTGTCGGACTCGGGCGCGAAACAAGAGATCTTGGCGCGTGGCATTGCGCTCGCGATGAACGCGACCGCGATGGGGCTCATCGTCGCGA